>CALKMT010000143.1 GCA_938091715.1 uncultured Litorivicinus sp. | reverse complement strand
TGACCGGCAACGCGATCCGCGTGCCGACCGCCAACGTCTCGATGGCGATCTTGAACCTGCAACTGGACAACCCGGTCACGGCCGATGAGTTGAACGATTACCTGCGCCATGTGGCATTGCACTCGCCGCTGCAAAAGCAGGTCGACTTCACTAACAGCCCCGAGGCGGTCAGCTCTGACTTTGTCGGCTCGCGCGCCGCCGGTGTGGTCGATTCATTGGCCACCCAGACCAACGGCAATAGCGCGGTGGTGTATGTCTGGTACGACAACGAGTACGGCTACAGCTGCCAGGTTATCCGGATGATGCGCCGCATGGCCAAGGTCACCCTGCGGGCCTACCCGATCGAAGGTTAGGGTAAGCCTCGCCATCCAAGGCCCTGCTCGTCACGAGTCAGGGCCTTTTTTTTGCCGCTTTATTAGACCTAGGATTAACGAATAAAATGCCTCGGGGAGTGGCGCGACACCTAGCCTCTCGCTTATACTAATAAGTAATAACGATCGTCGGTTCTTATAAGCTTTGTGCGAGCGCGGTCGAATCTATTACAAAAATACACAAACCTGTTTTGACAACTGTGCCCTTGGGGGCGACTTCGCGCTGTGCGCGGGGAATGGAGTAAACGGATCCTATGATCGAGATCAAGAAAGGGTTGGATCTGCCGATTGAAGGCGAACCGAACCAAGCAATAGGCGAGGGCCGTAAGGTCAAAACCGTTGCGGTGGTGGGTTACGACTACAATGGTATGAAGCCAACGATGTTGGTCGCCGAAGGCGACAGCGTAAAGCTAGGACAGCCACTATTTACCTGCAAAAAGACCGAGGGCGTGACCTATACCGCGCCGGGTGCTGGCAAGGTAGTCGCCGTCAATCGTGGTGAAAAGCGCGTGTTCCAATCGTTGGTCATCGAGCTGGACGAAAACGAGGAAGCCCTCGAGTTCACGGCCTATGACGACCTGAATGCCTTGACCCGCGATCAAGTTCAGACCCAATTGATCGATTCCGGCGCGTGGACCAGCTTACTAACACGGCCTTTCAGCAAGGTGCCGGCACCGGGTTCGGTGCCCAGCAGTATCTTTGTCAACATCATGGATACGCATCCGCTGGCGGCCGACCCCAAAGTGGTCCTGGCCGAGCGCACGGGCGAATTCAACGACGGCTTGACCGTGTTGACCAAGCTGACCGATGGCAAGGTTCATGTGTGCCACGGTCCTGCCGGTCATCCGGATCTGAACAACAACCCGCAGATTCAAGCAGCTGGCTTTGCCGGTCCTCACCCCGCGGGATTGCCAGGCACGCACATTCATCACCTGGATCCGGTCAGTGAAAACAAGACCGTGTGGACCATCAACTACCAAGACGTGATCGCGTTGGGTGCGCTGTTTAAAACCGGCCGCATCGACGTGTCGCGGGTGGTGGCCTTGGCTGGCCCCGAAGTTAGCGAGCCCCGTCTGGTGCGCACGCGCATCGGTGCCAATCTGGACGAATTGACCGCCGGCGAGCTGAAAGGCAACCCGACCCGTCTGATCAGCGGCAGCCCCTTGGGTGGCCGTGGCGGGCAGGGCGCCTTGGCGTATCTGGGTCGCTTCCATTTGCAGGTCAGCGCGTTGCTCGAGGGCACCGAGCGCAAACTGCTGCACTACCTGCGGGCCGGTGTCGAGCGTCACTCGGTCATGCCGATTTATGTTTCGTGGTTCAACAAGGCACGCAAATTCGCCTTTAGCACCACCACCAACGGATCCGAGCGTGCCATGGTGCCGGTCGGCGCGTATGAGAAAGTCATGCCGTTGGATGTATTGCCGACACAATTGCTTCGTGCATTGATCGTGGGCGATACCGATAGCGCGATTGGATTAGGCGCTTTGGAAATGTCAGAGGAAGACTTGGCGCTGTGCACCTACGTGTGCCCAGGAAAGTACGAGTACGGCCCGATCTTGCGGGACGCCCTAACGACGATCGAGAAAGAGGGTTAATTCCATGTCACTAAAAAGCATGCTCGAAGACCTAGAGCCGCACTTTCACAAAGGCGGTAAGTGGGAAAAATGGTATTCGCTGTACGAAGCCGTTGACACCATCTTTTACTCGCCCGCCACGGTCACCAAGACCACCGCGCACGTGCGTGACGGTATTGACCTGAAACGCATCATGATCACGGTTTGGATGTGTACGTTCCCGGCCATGTTTGCCGGCATGTACTTCCACGGCGGCAACGCGATGGAGGCCATCGCAGCCGGTGTCGCCGAGGCGCCCCTGGGCTTGCACGGCTGGATCATGGGTCTGTTTGGTGGTGCTCAGTACTTCAACGATCCAGGCCTGCTGATGCAGATGCTGTACGGCGCCTGTTTGTTCCTGCCCCTGTACGCCACGACCTTTATTGTCGGCGGCTTCTGGGAAGTCCTGTTCGCCACCGTACGTAAGCACGAGATCAACGAAGGCTTCTTTGTGACCTCGGTTCTGTTTGCTCTGACTCTGCCGCCGGATATTCCGCTGTGGCAAGTCGCCCTGGGCATCAGCTTCGGCGTTGTGGTCGGCAAGGAAGTCTTTGGCGGTACCGGCAAGAACTTCTTGAACCCCGCATTGACCGGACGTGCGTTCCTGTACTTTGCCTATCCCGCCCAGATTTCTGGCGACGCGGTGTGGGTCGGTGCAGACGGCTACACCGGTGCGACCGCGTTGGGCATCATGGCTGCTGACGGCGTCGAAGGATTAGCCGCGGCCGGTCAGGTCGTGACCGACTTCAGCTGGATGAGCGCCTTCTTGGGTGACATTCCGGGCTCCTTTGGCGAGGTCTCTACCCTGGCGGTGGCCCTGGGCGGCGGTGTCCTGTTGTTGATGGGCATTGCTAGCTGGCGTGTCGTCCTGGGTGTGTTCCTGGGCATGGTCATTACCAGTTTGTTGTTGAACCTGATCGGTTCGGACACCAACCCCATGTTCAACGTTCCCTGGTACTGGCACCTGGTCATCGGTGGCTTTGCCTTTGGCATGTTCTTTATGGCCACCGACCCCGTGTCGGCTGCGATGACCAACAACGGACGCCTGTGGTACGGCGCATTGATCGGCTTTATGACCGTATTGATCCGTGTCGTTAACCCAGCATTCCCCGAGGGCATCATGTTGGCGATCTTGTTCGCGAACCTGTTTGCTCCTTTGTTCGACTACTTTGTCGTTCAAGCGAATATCAAACGGAGGCTAGCGCGCAGTGTCTAGTAGTAACGAAAGCATCAAAAAGACGCTCGTCGTCGCACTTAGCCTGTGCGTCGTGTGTTCGATTGTGGTCTCGGGCGCAGCGGTCAGCCTGCGCAGCATGCAGCAAGCGAACGCCGAAGAAGAGCGTAAGCGCAACATTCTGGTCGCAGCCGGCGTCTATGACGCCAGCGAATCGATCGCCGATCAGTTCGGCCAGTTCGAGACCCGTGTCGTGGACTTGGACAACGGTCAGTACGTGGATTGGAGCGCCGAACAAGTGGCGGCCTGGGATATGTACAAGGAAGCGGGCAATCCGGAAAACAGCGTCGCGCTGTCAAAGGAAGAAGACATCGCCAGCATCCGTCGCCAGGCCAAGTACGCCACCGTCTATCTGTATGACGGTGACAAAGACGGCACCGCCGATCGCTTGGTACTGCCCGTTCAGGGCTATGGCCTGTGGTCGACGCTGTACGGCTTTATGGCCTTGGAAAACGACATCAACACCGTGGCCGGTTTGACCTTTTACAGCCACGCCGAGACCCCGGGTCTGGGTGGCGAAGTCGATAACCCCGCTTGGAAAGCCCAGTGGAACGGCAAAAACGTCTACCGCGATGGCGAAGTTGCTTTGCGCTTGGTCAAAGGGGGCGCGACCCCGGGCGACCAATACGGCGTTGACGGCTTGGCCGGTGCGACCCTGACGGGCCGTGGCGTGACCAACTTGGTCCAGTTTTGGTTGGGTGAGAATGGATTCCAGCCGTACCTGAATAACCTCAAAGAGGGCAAGATCTAATGGCAAAAACTAAGGAAGTATTGGTAAGCCCAATCTTTGCCAACAACCCCATCGCACTGCAGGTACTGGGCATTTGCTCGGCCTTGGCGGTGACCTCTTCGATGACCGTCGCCATGGTGATGAGCATCGCGCTGACCGTGGTCTGTGCGTTCTCGAACCTGTTCGTGGCACTGATTCGTAACCACATCCCCTCCAGCATCCGCATCATCGTCCAGATGACGATTATTGCCAGCTTGGTGATCGTGGTCGATCAGCTGCTCAAGGCCTTTGCCTACGAGATCTCCAAGCAATTGTCGGTATTCGTCGGCTTGATCATCACCAACTGCATCGTGATGGGACGCGCCGAAGCCTTTGCCATGAAGAATCCGCCCATGCCCAGCTTTATTGATGGCATCGGCAACGGCCTGGGTTACTCGGTCATTCTGTTGGCGGTCGGCTTTTTGCGCGAGCTATTCGGTGCCGGCAGCTTGTTCGGGGTCGAGATCCTGACCAAGGTGACCGAGGGTGGCTGGTATTACACCAACGGCATGATGCTGTTGCCCCCCAGTGCCTTCTTTATCATTGGCGGTCTGATCTGGGCCATCCGTGCGAAATATCCGGACCAGGAAGAAGCGCCTGAGTTCAAGATCGCACCCAACGCGCGTGCATCGGAGGCGTAATGGAACAGTTTATTAGTCTATTCATCAAAGCCGTGTTCGTTGAGAACATGGCCTTGGCCTTCTTCCTGGGCATGTGTACGTTTTTGGCGCTGTCCAAGAACGTAAAAACAGCCCTGGGTCTGGGCGTGGCGGTCATCGTGGTATTGGCCGTGACCGTGCCGCTGAACAACCTGATCTTGAACTTCTTGTTGAACGAGGGCGCCCTGACTTGGATCAGCGCCGACTTCGCCACTGTGGATCTGTCCTTCTTGGGCTTGCTGTCCTACATCGGCGTGATCGCAGCCTCGGTTCAGATCCTGGAAATGTTCTTGGACAAGTTTGTGCCAGTTCTCTACAACGCGTTGGGCGTGTTCCTGCCGTTGATTACGGTGAACTGTGCAATTTTGGGGGCGTCACTGTTCATGGTAGAGCGTGACTACAGCTTCGGCGAGAGCTTGGTGTACGGCACCGGCGCTGGCCTAGGTTGGGCCCTGGCCATCGTGGCACTCGCAGGGATCCGCGAAAAGCTGAAGTACTCCGACGTACCTGCAGGTTTGCAGGGACTGGGCATCACCTTTGTGACGGTCGGTCTGATGTCGTTGGGCTTCATGTCATTCTCTGGCGTATCACTGTAAGGAGCAGACATGTTAGATATCCAAATCCTATTGGGCGTGGTCATGTTTACCGTGATCGTTATCGCCCTGGTGGCAGTGATCCTGGTGGCCCGCTCCAAGCTGGTAGCTTCGGGTGACGTGACCATCTTGATCAATGACGACCCGGACAAGGCCATTACGGTCCCGGCCGGCGGCAAGTTGCTGAACACCCTGGCGGACAACGGCATTTACCTGTCCTCTGCCTGCGGTGGCGGCGGTACCTGTGCCCAGTGTAAGTGTGTGGTCGAGGCCGGCGGTGGCGACATCTTGCCCACCGAGGCGTCGCACTTCACCAAGGGCGAGGCCCGTGAGGGCTGGCGTTTGTCCTGCCAGGTGGCAGTCAAGCAAGACATGAAGATCGAAGTCGAGCCCGAGTTCTTTGGCGTCAAGCGCTGGGAATGCACGGTCGAGGCCAACCCGAACGTGGCGACCTTCATTAAAGAGCTGACCCTGCGCCTGCCCGATGGCGAGGACGTGGACTTCCGTGCCGGCGGTTACGTTCAGCTAGAAGCACCGGTACACCACGTCAAATATTCCGATTTCGACATCGAAGAGGAATATCGTGGAGACTGGGAGCGCTTTGACTTCTTTAAGTACGAGTCCATCGTCGACGAGCCGATCATTCGTGCCTATTCGATGGCCAACTACCCCGAGGAAAAGGGCATCGTCAAGTTCAACATCCGTGTGGCCACACCGCCGCCGGGTACCGACTTGCCCCCCGGACAAATGTCCTCGTACGTGTTCAGCCTAAAGCCCGGTGACAAGATTGCGGTATTCGGACCCTTTGGTGAATTCTTTGCCAAGGACACCGATGCTGAGATGGTCTTCATCGGTGGTGGTGCCGGTATGGCGCCGATGCGTTCGCACATCTTTGACCAGCTCAAGCGTTTGAACTCGAAGCGCAAGATGTCGTTCTGGTATGGCGCACGTTCACTGCGTGAGGTTTTCTATGATGACGAATACGACTTGTTGCAGTCTGAAAACGAGAACTTTAAGTGG
>CALKMT010000142.1 GCA_938091715.1 uncultured Litorivicinus sp. | reverse complement strand
GTTCACCGAATCGGGCATGGAGCACGTCGAGGCCATCCTGACCGAGATGGGCCTGTTACCCGAGGGTGACAGCCTATACGCCGCGCACAATTTGATGCTGTTCCACCATGTGAACGCCGCCATGCGTGCCCATGTGGTATTTCAGAAGAACGTCCAGTACATCTTGCAAGGCGACGAAGTGGTCATCGTTGACGAGCACACCGGGCGCACCATGCCGGGTCGCCGCTGGGGTGAGGGTAATCACCAAGCGGTTGAAGCCAAAGAGGGTGTCAGCATCAAACCCGAGAGCCAGACCCTGGCTAGCACTACGTTCCAGAACTATTTCCGTATCTACGACAAACTGGCCGGTATGACCGGTACTGCTGATACCGAAGCCTTTGAGTTCAAGCAGATCTACGGCTTGGACGTGGTGGTCGTGCCGACCAACGTGACCCCCCAGCGGATTGACGAAAACGATCTGGTGTATCTGACTAAAGAAGAAAAGTACGACGCCATCATCCAGGACGTGCGCAACGAGCTGGAACGCAATCGCCCCATACTGGTCGGTACCGCCAGCATTGAAGCCTCAGAGATCTTGTCTGAGCGCCTGCAAGCCGCAGGCATCGAGCACGAGGTATTAAACGCCAAACAGCACGAGCGGGAAGCGGACATTATCGCCCAGGCCGGCCGCCCCAATGCAGTCACCATTGCCACCAACATGGCGGGCCGTGGTACAGACATCAAGTTAGGCGGCAACTGGGAAGTCGAAGTCGCCAAGCTGAACAACCCCACAGAGGCCGACGTGGCTGCCGCCAAGGCCGACTGGCAAGCCCGCCACGATGCAGTGTTGGCATCCGGTGGCCTGCACATTGTGGGTTCTGAACGTCACGAGTCACGTCGTATCGACAACCAGCTGCGCGGACGCTCCGGCCGACAGGGCGACCCTGGCAGCTCGCGCTTCTTCCTGTCGTTGGAAGACGATTTGATGCGTATTTTTGCCAGCGCTCGGATCCAAGGTTTGATGCAGCGCCTGGGCATGGAGCCGGGCGAGGCCATTGAACACAAAATGGTCACCAACTCGATCGAAAAGGCCCAAAAGAAGGTCGAGGGCCGTAACTTCGACATTCGTAAGCAGTTGCTGGACTTTGACGACGTTGCCAATGATCAACGTAAACAGGTCTACGGGCAGCGGGTCGAGTTACTCGAAGCCGAAGACGTCGCGGACCTGGTTCAGGTGGTTCGCGAGGACGTGATCAGCGACATGATCGGCAAGTTTATTCCCCCCGGCAGCATGGCCGAGCAGTGGGATGTGCCGGGTCTCGAGGGCGAGTTAACCGAGAAACTGGATCTGACCCTGCCGATTCAAGAGTGGCTGGACCAGGATGCCGGCCTGTACGAAGAAACCTTGATTGAGCGTATCCAACAAAAGGCTGCCGAGGTTTACCAGAGCAAAGAATCAGTGGTCGGCGCAGATGCGCTACGTAACTTTGAAAAGCAGGTCATGCTGCAAGTTTTGGATCACCGCTGGAAAGAACACCTGGCGGCGATGGATCACTTGCGCCAGGGCATTCACTTGCGCGGATACGCCCAAAAGAACCCCAAACAAGAGTACAAGCGCGAAGCTTTCGAGCTGTTCACCTCAATGCTGAGCGGCATTAAAGAGCACGCCACCAGCGTGTTGTGCCGAGTCCAGGTGCCCAGCCCAGAAGAGGTCGAGGCTCAACGTCGAGCCGAGGCCGAAGCACAAGCCAAAGCCATCGCCGCGGCCCAGGCAGATGCCAAGGCCAAAGCCGAGGCCGACGCCCTACCCAAGGTCGGCCGCAACGAGCCCTGTCCCTGTGGCAGTGGGAAAAAATTCAAGCAGTGCCACGGTAAGCTCTGATGGCGTTGAAGGGTTTTCAGGTCGCCGCCACCCAGGCCGGCCTATACGGGCGCGATCGATTCGACATGGCGGCCTTTGTCTTTGGTCCTCAGGTCACCATGGCCGGCGTGTTCACGCAAAACGCCTTTTGTGCCGCGCCGGTCCACGTCGCCAAGGCGCACTTGGCCGGCCAGCCCAGAGCCTGGTTAATCAATACCAAAAGCGCCAATGCTGGCACCGGACAGATCGGGCATCAGGATGCACTCGAAGTGTGTGCGGCCTTTGCCGAGCACGCAGGATTGCGCCCGGATCAGGTGTTGCCGTTTTCAACCGGCGTGATTGGCGAACGCCTGCCGCTGGATAAAATTTACTCAGCCCTACCGGCCTTAGCTGAACCCCAGTTTGATTGGGCGGCCGCCGCCCAAGCCATTTTGACCACAGACACCGGCGCCAAGTCGGCGCAACTGACCTTGCAGTTGGCGGGTCATGCCGTGCATCTGCAAGGCATCGCCAAGGGCAGCGGCATGATCCAGCCCAACATGGCGACCATGTTGGGGTTTGTGGTGACAGACGCGGCGATTCCTCAGGCTGACTTGCAAGAGGCCTTAACGCAGGCAACGCAGGCCTCGTTCAATCGCATCACCGTGGATGGTGACACCAGCACCAACGATGCCTGCATGTTGGCCGCCACCGGGGACTCCTTGTCCTTGTCCCGAGGGCATCAGCAGTGGGATGTGTTTGTCCAAGGCTTGACCGATTTGATGATCGAGTTGGCCCAGGCGATTGTTCGTGATGGCGAGGGCGCCACCAAATTCGTGGAAATTATCGTGCAAGGGGCGGCCAGCGAGGACGACGCGCACCAGGTGGCGAAAACGGTGGCCCACAGCCCACTGGTCAAGACCGCTCTGTTTGCCAGCGATGCCAATTGGGGCCGTATTCTAGCGGCGGTCGGTCGTGCGCCGATCTCAAAGATTCAGGTTGAGGGCATTCAGATTTGGATTGGTGACGTCAAACTGGTCACTGACGGCG
>CALKMT010000141.1 GCA_938091715.1 uncultured Litorivicinus sp. | reverse complement strand
GTTTTTCTTGCGAGTAATCTGAGTCGGCAGTCGGGTAATCCCGACATCGTGCAGAAAAGCCCCCTGCGCCACCGCGCGGACCTCGTCGGGTGTGTAATTTAGGTGCTGCGCCACCATCACCGCCAGCGCCGTGACATTGATGGTGTGACGGGCAAAAAAGTGGTCCTGCTCGCCGGTAAGACTGACCAGTTGCATTACCGAGCCGGGATCGGTCACCAAATCCCGGGCCACCTCGTCTGCCAGCGCCGCCGCCGCGGCTAAGCCAAGGTCGCTGCCCGAGCTTAGGTTGGGCATTAAGTCGGCAATACGACGGCTGAGCCGACTAACTTTGCTTTCGAGCCGGTTCAACTCGGTTCGGGTCTGTTTCAGCGCCAACCGCGCCAATTGGCGTTGTGACGGAACTGGCTTGGGAATCAATATCGCAGGCTGGGGTTCGGGATCGGAGACCGCCGGTGGATCCAGGCGGCTGCGTTCGGGGTCCCACTGCAATTCCGTCAAACTGCCAAGCGCCTGAACTTGACGAAGGGTCGCATCGGACGTGATTAGAAATTTGCTGCTGGCAAAGGGGTGATCGAACCAGGCCAGTGGCAATTCGACGTACATGCCAACCCTCAGCTCGGCCTTGGCAATGCTTTGTAGCGACATGAACCCTCCTTACACCCCATAAGGATCGTCCACCGCCGGCAGAATCAAAGGCGGAACCTAGAAAGTTGTGAAGTCTTAAACAAAAACGGGGCCAAAAGGCCCCGTTTTTTATGCATGCGCTGGATTAACCCAGTGCTTTGACCATGGTCTCGCCAATGGCGGCCAAGTTCTTGGTCGTGTGCACGCCTGCAGCTTCTAGCGCGGCAAACTTTTCGTCTGCTGTGCCTTTGCCGCCGGCGATGATGGCGCCCGCGTGGCCCATCCGCTTCCCTGCGGGTGCGGTGACACCTGCGATGTAGGAAACGACTGGCTTGGTGACGTTTTCTTTGATGAAGGCCGCCGCTTCTTCTTCAGCGGTTCCACCAATTTCACCGATCATCACAATGCCTTCGGTCTGAGGGTCTTCTTGGAACCACTTCAATACGTCGATGAAGTTAGTACCAGGAATCGGGTCACCGCCGATGCCGACACAGGTCGACTGACCTAGGCCCAAATCGGTGGTTTGCTTGACCGCTTCATAGGTCAGGGTGCCGGAGCGAGATACGATACCAATCTTGCCAGGCTGGTGAATGTGACCCGGCATGATGCCGATCTTGCATTCGCCGGGCGTAATCACGCCGGGGCAGTTAGGGCCGATCAGAACCACGTCTTCTTGGTCAGCTTTGACCTTGACGTCCAGCATGTCCAACGTGGGCACGCCTTCGGTGATCACAACGATGATCTTTAGACCTGCGTCGATCGCTTCGAACACCGAGTCTTTAACGAAAGGAGCCGGAACATAGATCACCGTAGCGTCTGCGTCGGTCGCCGCAACTGCTTCGCGGACCGTGTTGAACACGGGCAGGCCTAGGTGCTCAGTACCGCCCTTGCCCGGCGTAACGCCGCCGACCATTTTGGTGCCATAGGCGATCGCTTGCTCGGAATGGAACGTACCGTTTTTACCGGTGAAACCTTGGCAGATAACCTTGGTGTCTTTGTTGATCAAAACACTCATTTATAGCGCTCCTGCTGCAGCTTTGACGGCTTTTTGCGCGGCGTCAGTCAATGACTCACCAGCAATGATATTCACGTCAGATTGATTCAGAACTTCTTTGCCCAGATCCGCGTTTGTGCCTTCCAGGCGAACGATGACCGGCACTTCAACGCCGACTTCTTTGACGGCTGCGATGATGCCTTCAGCGATCATGTCGCAACGAACGATGCCGCCAAAGATGTTGACCAATACCGCTTTCACATTGTCGTCAGACAAGATGATTTTGAAGGCTTCAGCAACGCGCTCTTTGGTAGCGCCACCACCGACGTCCAAGAAGTTAGCCGGCGTGCCGCCATGCAACTGAACGGTGTCCATGGTGCCCATGGCCAGGCCTGCGCCGTTGACCATGCAGCCGATGCTGCCGTCTAGGGCCACGTAGTTCAGTTCGAACTCAGCGGCGTGTGCTTCACGAGCATCTTCCTGCGAGGGGTCGTGCATAGCCTGCAGGCCCTTCTGACGATACATCGCGTTGGAATCGATCACACACTTGGCGTCCAAGCAGTGCAGGTTGCCCTCGTCGGTGATGACCAACGGGTTCACTTCCAGCAGCGCTAGGTCTTTTTCATGCACCAACTTAGACAGACCCATAAAGATCTGAACAAATTGCTTTTGCTGAGCCGGCGTTAGGCCCAATTGGAAGGCCATGTCACGCGCCTGGTAAGGCTGCGCACCGACCAAGGGGTCGATCTCGGCTTTCAAAATCTTTTCAGGTGTCTCTTCGGCGACCTTTTCGATCTCAACGCCACCCTCGGTTGACGCCATGAACACGACGCGGCGTGTGCCACGGTCAACCACAGCACCCAGATACAGCTCATTGGCAATATCGGTGCAGCTTTCGATCAGGATTTTTGAAACAGGCTGGCCGTTCGCATCGGTCTGATAGGTCACCAGGTTGGTGCCGATCATGGCCTCGCAAAACTCGCGAATTTCCGCTTCGCTTTTAACCAGCTTTACGCCGCCAGCTTTACCCCGTCCACCTGCGTGAACCTGGGCTTTAACGACGAACATGTCGCCACCGATTTTCTTGGCTGATTCTAAGACTTCTTCGACTGTGTCACAGGCGTAACCTGTAGAAACGGGCAGTCCGTACTCTCGGAAGAGCTGCTTACCTTGATACTCGTGAAGGTTCATTTTCCTAATCTCTTTGATCGGATCAATTTCGCTCGAACGAATCGAGCCCCAGATAGCCGAGGGATCACCTCGACTATCGGTTCACAGAAGGGA
>CALKMT010000140.1 GCA_938091715.1 uncultured Litorivicinus sp. | reverse complement strand
TGGTGCTGACGCGCCCATTCCAGATCGACCTGGCCGTTGCCCATGGCGTCATAGGCGCCTTCCATACCGACCGAGCCGATATAGATGTGCGCAATGATGGCCACCATCATCACAAAGGCCACAATCGAGTGCCAAATGTTGGCGTACTGCATTTCCTCATGCGGCGCCAACACCGTGGGGAACTCAGTGCCCAGCACGCTGTTCATGATCGCAAAGGTCTTGGCGAACATCGGCATCTCGAAGGGGAACAACAACGACAAGCCTGACAACGAGACCGACAAGCCCAGCAACATCACGGTCCAGAAAATAATCTTTTGTCCGGCGTTGAACTTCTTGGCCGACGGGTGCGCCTTGGTAAAGATACCGCCCCCAGCCTTGAGCCACTCCCAATCCAGCTTGTTCGGGATGTTGTGCACCACCCACATAAAGAAGGTCATGATCAGGCCGAGCATAAAGGCCCACGCCACGTTGTTATGAATCCACTTGGAGCCCGCCGCCAGGGTCGCGAACGCCTCGTGTCCCATAACCGGAATCAAGAATTGACGGCCCATCAAGGTCAACAGTCCCGTGACGCCCAGCGCCACGAATGAGCCGGCCAACAGCCAGTGTCCAAAACGCTCGATCGCCTTGAAGCGTTGGATCGTGGTGCCCGCAGGCCCCCCATCGATCATGATCTTGCCCCGGGCGAAGTAAAACACTACCAACAGCGCAATGATGCCCAACAGGGCACTGCCGCCATAGGTGACCACCGGTCCTTCACGTAGCTGGTACCAGGGCATGCCGCCGTCCTGAATCAGGACGCCCGCTGCCGGACCACGGTCCTGAAGGGTCGGATTAATTTCGTTATAGCGAATGGCTCGATACACGTCGGCATCGGAACGTCCGCCATTGGTGCCCAGACTCTCGGTGGTCGCTGCGGCGTTAGCCGAGTCCCCCAAGTTTTCCGAGCGGAATGATTCGTCAACGTCCAACTGGGACTGACGGGCCATGATGTCCTGCAGGGTTTGAGCCCCACCGGTTGTGCTGCGATCCACGGCTGGCGCCGCATCGGCCCAGGTCGGGCTAGCGGCCAGTGTCGCCAATGCAAACACAGCGGCACTTACAAATGAAAAGTTCATCAGAGAACTCCAATTAAAAACAAAAAGAAAGATCGAGCATCCATGCACACCGGGGCCCCGAAGGGCCCCGACATGTTCAGGCGAATTAGCCGCCCTTCTTCTCGTAGGCAGTACCCCATCCCCAGGCGCCAGAACCGAAACCACGGTTCACGACACGCTGACGATAGATGTCTGCCACGTCGTTGCCGTCACCGGCCAACAACGCTTTGGTTGAACACATTTCCGCACAGATCGGCAACTTGCCCTCTGCGATGCGGTTGCGTCCGTATTTTGCGAACTCTTTGGTTGAGTTGTCTTCTTCGGGGCCGCCTGCACAGAAGGTGCATTTGTCCATCTTGCCGCGGCTACCAAAGTTACCCGCCTGGGGGAACTGGGGCGCGCCAAAGGGGCAAGCGTAGAAGCAATAACCACAACCAATGCACAGGTCCTTGGAGTGCAACACCACACCGTCGTCGGTCTGGTAGAAGCAATCCACCGGACAGACGGCCATACAAGGCGCGTCTGAGCAGTGCATGCAAGCTACCGAGATCGAACGCTCGCCTGGCTTACCGTCTTCAACGGTAACCACGCGACGGCGGTTGATGCCCCATGGGACTTCGTGCTCGTTCTTACAGGCCGTTACGCAAGCATTACATTCGATGCAGCGTTCGGCGTCGCAAAGGAATTTTGCGCGTGCTTGTCCTTCAAGTGCCATTTTCTACACCTCCTGTTATGCGGGCATGATTGAACATAGGGTGGCCTTGGTCTCTTGCATCTGCGTGACCGAGTCATACCCGTATGTTTGGATCGTGTTGCTGGATTCGCCCAAGACGATGGGATCGGCACCGGTGGGGTACTTGTCACGTAGTGACTTACCTTCCAAGTGTCCGCCAAAGTGGAATGGCATAAAGGCTACACCCTCGCCCACCCGTTCGGTGACCATCGCTTTGACCTTAATGCGTCCGCCCTCGGGTCCTGCGACCCAGACATCGGCGCCATCGCGTACATTCAGGTTGTTCGCGTCACGAGGGTTCACCTCGACGAACATTTCCTGTTGCAGCTCGGCCAACCAAGTATTCGAGCGTGACTCGTCGCCGCCCCCTTCGTACTCGACCAAACGGCCCGAGGTCAGAATGATGGGGAAGTCCTTGCTGAAGTCGTTCTTTTGAATGGACTCGTACAAGGTCGGCACACGCCAGAAGTTCTTGTCCGCATAGGTCGGATAGTCCTCGACCAGATCGCGACGGTTGGTGTACAGCGGCTCGCGGTGAACAGGCACCGGATCCGGGAAGTTCCACACCACCGCACGGGCTTTGGCGTTACCAAAGGGTGCGCACTCGTGCTTGATCGCTACCCGCTGGATGCCGCCGGATAGGTCGGTTTTCCAGTTGGTCTTGGGACCGGCCACGGCGTCAATGCTGGCGCGCTCGGCAGCAGTCAGATCCGAATCCCAACCTAAGTCCATCAGCATTTGCATGGTGAACTCGGGATAGCCGTCTTTCAGCTCGGAATTCTTGGAGTAGACGCCCTCGGCGAGCAGGTTTTCACCGTCACGCTCGACACCGAAACGTGCACGGAAGGTCAAACCGCCCTCGGACACCGGCAACGACATGTCGTATAGGTTCGGTGTGCCTGGGTGGTTCATCTCGGCCGTGCCCCAGCAAGGCCATGGCATGCCATAGATGTCGCCATCGCAGGGTCCGCCCACCGCACGCAACGTGGTGCGATCGAAATGGTGCTGGTTCGCCATGTGCTTTTTGATGCGCTCAGGCGATTGACCGGTGTAACCGATGGTCCACATGCCGCGGTTGAATTCCCGAGTGATGTCCTCGGTCAGCGGAATGTCGCCATTCACCGTGATGTTGCGGAACAAGCGATCCGTGAAACCAAACTTGTCCGAGAACAGCTTGATGATTTCGTGATCGACCTTGGAATCAAACAACGGCTCGACGACCTTTTCACGCCACTGCAATGAGCGGTTTGAAGCGGTCACGGATCCTTCGTTTTCAAACTGCGTGGTCGAGGGCAGCAAGTACGCGCCGTCCTTACGATCGTGCAGTACCGCGGAAACGGTCGGGAAGGGATCCACTACGACCAACAGGTCGAGCTTTTCCATGGCTTCCTTCATTTCCAACATACGGGTCTGTGAGTTGGGCGCGTGGCCCCAAAGCACCATGGCCCGGGTGTTGTCTGGCTGACCTAGGTTTTCCTTGGCCTCCAGAATACCGTCGATCCAACGAGACACGGGGATACCCTTCTCGTTCATCATCGGCTTGGTCTTGCCGTTGGAATCCATTGACGCGAAACGTCCCTTCATCCAGTCCAGGTCTTCTTCCCAGACGCGCGACCAGTGAGCCCAAGAACCGGCGCTCAAGCCGTAGTAACCCGGCAGAGTATCGGCCAAGACACCCAAGTCCGTTGCGCCCTGTACGTTACAGTGGCCACGGAAGATGTTGGTGCCGCCGCCGGCGGTGCCCATGTTGCCCAGTGCCAGCTGCAATACGCAGTAAGCGCGGGTGTTGTTGTTACCGTTGGTGTGCTGCGTACCCCCCATGCACCAAATCACGGTGCCGGGACGGTTGTTGGCCAGGGTACGGGCCACGCGCTCGAGTTGAGCACCCGGCGCACCGGTGACGCGCTCGACTTCGGCCGGATCCCAACGCTTGACCTCTTCACGGATGTCATCCATGCCATAGACACGGGTGCGGATGAACTCTTTGTCTTCCCATCCGTTTTCAAAGATGTGCCACAAAATGCCCCACACCAATGCCACGTCCGAACCCGGACGGAAGCGAACGTACTCGTCCGCGTGAGCGGCGGTGCGAGTGAAACGCGGGTCACACACGATGACGGGCGCGTTGTTCTCTTCTTTGGCTTTTAGGATGTGAAGAAGCGATACCGGGTGAGCTTCGGCCGGGTTACCGCCGATCAAGAAGATCGCTTTGGACTTGTGAATATCGTTGTACGAGTTGGTCATCGCACCGTAGCCCCAGGTGTTGGCTACGCCGGCTACTGTCGTTGAGTGACAGATACGGGCTTGGTGGTCGATGTTGTTCGTGCCCCAGTAGGCGGCGAACTTACGGTACAAATAGGCCTGCTCGTTAGAGAACTTGGCGCTGCCCAGCCAGTAGACCGAGTCCGGGCCACTCTCTTGACGGATCTGCAGCATTTTGTCACCGACTTCGTCGATGGCCTGCTTCCAAGAGATTTTTTGCCACTCGCCGTTGACCATTTTCATGGGGTGCTTTAGGCGGCGTTCGTTGTGAGCGTGCTCACGAACCGCGGCACCTTTGGCGCAGTGGGCACCCAAGTTGAAGGGACTGTCCCAACCAGGCTCTTGACCGGTCCAAACGCCGTTTTCAACTTCTGCTTCCACCGTACAACCCACTGAACAGTGCGTACAGACAGATTTTTTGCGAACCACTTCGCCACCGCCCGAGGACGGGGTAGCCGCCTCGACACGTGTGGACGTCAGCGACAATGCCGCCAGACCTCCCACTGCCACACCGGATGCGCTTAGAAACGCACGACGGTCAACAGTCTTTGAAGCGAGGGATGAAAGCAAAGATCCTTGACGGGAGCCTTTCGCAACCCCGTTGGTTTTCTTTCTTAACATGTCAGATTCCTCTGTTATTTTTATACCCGTTTCTTGGAGCAGTCTTCGATCAAGGGCCTATCGCAACCTTGATCTCAGAAAAATCCTCAAAAGCGAGCCGATTCCAGATATTTACGTGTGTGTTCAGTATCCCGAAGTCCGCGGCTTTTCGGCACGTCTTTGACGACCTTGGCTGCGGCTTTCGGTGCAACTGCCACGGCAACGGCAGCCGGGGCTGCTACTGCGACACCGCGCAAAAAATTGCGACGGCTGTTGTCACGCTTCTGGTTGTCCATAGGACACCTCCACCTGAGTTAAGGGGTCAGACCCCGTTTACGAAATGGCAAACGCGTCGGCTTCCACGTCCATGAAGGCTCGCCCAAGCGAACCCACAGGGCCATAGAAAACGGCGGTTTGCGCGCCTTCTAAATCGGTAAAAAATAATCGCGCCCATTTGAGCAGGTGCGCATCGAAAAACGCTTTTTGCGAGACCACGTCGCTGTCACAGGGGAACTCCCCGGTGATGATGCCGGCCATGATTTCACACAGCGTGCCCATGTGATCCTCGGGCTCTTTGACGTCGTCATGGGATTTAATCCCTCGCGCCATCAGATCGGTACGCAACTCGGCCAAGGGTTTTTCGTTTAAAAATCCGGTCAGGTAATAACTGGCATAAGGAAGTAGCTCGCCGCGGCCGAGCCCCACAAAGAGCTGGCTGTATTCGCGTTGCACGTCGGAGGCTTTGGATCGCCCGGCCAGTGCGGCCAGGTTTTTTGATGCCTTGCCCAGCACCGTATCATCGCCCTGAAGCTGGGACAGGCCTTGCAGCAATTCATCATTCGGCGCACCCGACAGCAAGACGCCCAACAGCTGGTACATCTGGGCACGGGCGCGGTCCTCATCGGTCACGGACCGGGGACAAAGGGTTTCTGCGGAATCAGCCAACTCGAATCCTGTTTTTTATATTGTTTGTGCAATTATTCGACGCACTTTTCACTGTTGTACTCCCTTGCCCGGGGGATATCAACCGATGCGCTTCCCTAGCGAAAGCGCATCCGCGGTCGATAAACCGGCGCGCTTGGGGTCTCATCTTCAGACGAATCTGCCTGGATCTCTGTCGCAGGTTCAGATTCAGGCGCCTCGAGCACCGGCTCGGCAGGCGCAGGCGGCGGGGCATTCAGCGCAGCTCTGGGCTCGGGCGGCTTGACGTCCCGGGTCGTGCTGTCGGGGGGGATCACCGCGGCCTCATCCAGATCCTCCAGCGCCTGTTCGGCTTTTTTGCTGGGATCCACCATGCCCTGGCCGACCTTGTAAATCGTTTGATACCCCTTCATCGCCGTGGCCGCGTTGGAATAGTCCTCGTCGTAGTCGTTCAGACCGTCTAGCACCGCCAGTACCGGGTTCGATCGCCACAAGGAGCGCAGCGCCCGACGACGTAGCATCTCGGGAATTTCTTTCTGCATGAACCCGGTGATGTCCATCCCCAGCTCAATCTTGTCAGGATCGGGCAGGTCGTATTTTTCCAATACCTCGGATTCGGACAGGGCCTCGTTTTCGACCAGGGCCTGCTCTTGTTCGGTTAACTCGGGCTCGACGGGCGCCTGTGGCGGCTGCACCTCAACGTCGCGCTCTTCTTGCTTTTTGCGCGACCAGCGCTGAAATCTAGACTCGCTCATCAATGAATCCGCGTCTTTTTAACGGTCGAGGGCGCGCGGAATACGTCGCTCTCCTGAGCAATGCGCACGTCCCCCTTGCCCTCTTCGATTAGATCGACCCGGTGCTTGTTGCGCTTGCGTTTTTTGAAGGGTTCTTCGATGTAGTGCAGATCGACAAATTCCTGGATCCAGGCCGCCAGGGACTCAGGGATTGGAACTGCCTCGACGATGCTCTCGCCGCTGTCCAATGCGTCCTGGGCCTCGTAGGCGCTGGCAGTAATGGCGCTGACAAACCAGCCTGAGAGCGAGGTGTCCGACTCGTCCTGGTCCATCACAATCCACACCGAGGGGATTTTCATGTTCAGCGACACCAGGTAGGCCTCGACGTCG
>CALKMT010000139.1 GCA_938091715.1 uncultured Litorivicinus sp. | reverse complement strand
GCAAGGCGTCCAAATCGCTGGAATCGGCGTCCAAGAATAGCCAGCCATCGGCGGTCTGATAGAAATGCGACAGGGCGTTGCGGCCCAGGGCCTCGCGACCCGAGGGCTCGTTAAACGGCCCGCGCTCGGCATAGTCATAGGCAAAGGGCAGTTGCGCGACGTTGGTCACCGCGGCCAAAGACGTGCGCGCACGCAGCGCCTGACCCGTCCGGTCCCGATGATACAAGGCCAGCGCCATACCCAGACCTGCGGCAAAGCCACAGTTCACGTCCAAGGTGCCCAGGTGCGCATGCTCTTCTGGCGTCTCAACGCCACCAAAACGGCTCATGATGCCGCTGTTGGCCTGAACAATATCGTCATAGCCGATGTAGTTGGTTTTCGGGCCGGCAAGCGGACCACCCAGGCAATCCAGCCGGCAGAAAATTACCCCAGGATTGATGGCCTGCAGGGTGTCATGGTCCAGTCCCAAGGGCTTGATTTGCCGTTCGGGGGCATTGATCACCACGATGTCGACCGACTTGACCAAGCGCTCTAGGGCGTCGCGGCCCTCGGGCGTGGTGATGTCGACCAGGGCACTGCGCTTGCCAACCCCGGTTTGAAAGGTAAACAGGGTGCCAATCAAGGGATCGTACAGCGGCTTGACCGGATCCAGCTTGGTGATCTCGGCGCCAAAGCGAGCCAGAAACGCCGCCGAGTGCGGGCCGGCAATCACATTGGTTAGATCCAATACTCGAACGCCTTCCAGCCAACCTCGAGGCTGGGCACGCTGGGGTGCGGGCAAGTCCAAGGCCGGCTGTGCCTGCAATCGTTCCAAGGCCTCGGCGACCGAGACGTTGCGCCGGGGCTCGGGCTGAATCGAAGCCCGGGTTTGGCCTTCAAACCACACCACAGGACCCGGCTGTTGCATGACACCGTATTCCGGATCCTGAACCTGGACCATCAATCCCGCCTGCTGGGTGTGCTCGTCGTGCACCCATTCTTGGGTGGTGCGATGGGGTGCGCCGGGGATGCCGGTCTCGCCGAAAATCCGGCCCCACTCGTCCGAGGTCTTTTGCTTGAACGCCACTTTCATTTTGGCGGCAATCAGGTCGGCCCATTTGCGGGGCAAGGGGTAAACACCAATGGAGGTTTCTCCGTCCCACTCATCGACCGGCATGTGCAGATCGTCCACCTCGGGCAGGCCCTCCGCCAACATTTCCTCGTAAATGCCCAGCGCCTGCAGGGCTCGGCGAGCATGGTTACGGTGCGACGGGCAAACGCAATAAAAGAACCGGCCGTCGGCGCATTCGTAGGTGCGGTAAAAGGGATCCAGGTATTCCTGCAACTCCTGGTAAGTCAGATCCATTTCGATGCCGTTGGCGCGGCGGTATTCGATCTCGTGCTCGCGCATGGTCTTGTAGCGTTCGGGCAGCCCGTCGATGACATAAGAGTTGTAGGACAGGCCTTCCATGAGCGCGCTGGCAATGGGCACCTCGATATGATCCCCCCGGCCGGTGCGCTGGCGATTGAACAACGCCAGTGCCACCGATGCCGCGGCCAGGGAAATGGCATAGGCCGATCCCAAGGGCAGCGGCGAATAGCTCGGGTTCACGCCCATCAACACTCGGTTAAAACCCATGTCGGTAAAGGCGCCGCAGGTCGCGGCCACCACAGCCTCTGTGGCTTTCCAGTCGCGCCGTAACTGATCGTTGCTGGCAAATCCGGGCACCGACAGGGTAATCAGCTCGGGGCGCGCACGGCGCAGGGCTTTGAAATCGATGCCCAAGCGATCCATGACCCCTGGGCGAAAGCTTTCGATGACCACGTCCGCCTGGGCAATCAGCGCTTGAGCATCAGCCAGGCCCTGGGGCGTTTTTAAGTCCAAACGCACACAATCCTTGCCCCGGTTCAACACCGCATTGGCAGGGTCCTGCCACTGGGGGCCCTGGGGCGGATCGATATGGATCACTGTGGCCCCTAAATCGGCCATGATCATGGCCACGGCAGGCGCCGCGATTTGCTGTCCAAAATCGACCACGCGCAGTCCTGCTAAGGGTAGTTCGGATCGGTGTTGCATGGCGCTTACTCAACGGGTTGTTATTGAGCGCAAGCCTAGTCCCGGATTGGGTCAATATTTACCGAAAATACGCCAAATTTCGTCGCGTTTAAGAAGCTTCGAAAACCCCCATCAGCCCGATCGAATTTATCGATCGTTAGCCGCCCCGGGACAACTCGATTAGGTCGCTGTTGACCGCATAGTCCCGGTAGCCACAGCGGGCCACCAAGTCGGCGCCGGCGGTGTCAAACAATCCATCCTCGGTCACCCACTCCGGCTGCACATGCAGCCCAATCACCTGCCCCATCACCATGGTGCAGGAGGTCTCGGCACCGTCCTTGTCGCGAATCGGTAGAATTTGCGTGACCACGCACTCCATGCTGGCCGGACTGAGTGCCACCCGGGGGCAATTAATCGTCCTGCACTCGGCTTTTTCGACGCCGGCCAGTTCGAACTCGTCTTCTAAAACGTCAACGCCGGTTCGGCTCATGGCCGACATCATGGACTGGGACACCAAGTTGAAAGCAAATTCGCCCTGGGTTTCACAGTTGATCAGGCTGTCCTTACGCCCGGAGCTGATGAACATCAGCATCGGCGGAAGCGAGCTGATGGCGTTAAAAAAGCTGTAGGGCGCCAGGTTGTCGCGACCGTCCGCGCCCCGGGTCGAAATCCAGCCGATCGGCCGCGGGGCGACCATGGCTTTGAAGGGGTCGTAGCGAAAATGTTCTTTGATGTCGTTGGCAGCCAGGTACATAGCGCGGGATCCATTCTGAGATGGGGCAGGTTAGCCATAGACGCAGCCCAATGCTAACGTGCCGCCATGAATATCCTATTTGTTATGTACGACCAGCTTCGATTTGACTATCTCGGCTGCGCCGGTCACCCGACGCTTAAAACGCCTAACTTTGACCGGCTGGCGGCCCGGGGGCTGCGGTTCACCAACGCCTTTGCCCCCTCGACCATTTGCGGCTCGTCGCGCATGAGTTTTTACACCGGGCGCTATACCAGCTCACACGGGGCGGCGCGCAATAACTATCCCCTGCGGGCGGGGGAACAAACCCTGGGCGATCACATGCGTGATCTGGGCTATGACGCCTGGTTGATCGGCAAGACCCACATGGTGCCGGATCGCGCCGGTATGCAACGGATGGGCATCGAACCCGAGTCCGTGATTGGCGCTCGTATGGCGCAAAGCGGATTTGACGTGGTGATTCGCGACGATGGCCTGTGGCCCCAGGGCGCCGACGGGATCTACAACCAGACCTACTCGCCCTATAACGAATACCTGCGCGGCCAGGGCTATGACTCGCCCAATCCCTGGCATGACTTTGCCAACAGTGCGGTCAGCGATACCGGTGAGGTGCTGTCGGGGTGGCTGATGACGCATGCCAATTTGCCCGCCAATATTCGCAACGAGGATTCCGAGACGCCTTGGCTGACGAGTGAGTTCTTGCACTGGCTGGAACACCACGACAGCGACCGGCCCTGGCTTTGCCACCTGTCCTACATCAAACCCCATTGGCCCTACATCGTGCCGGCGCCCTATCACGCCCACTACGGACCCTCTGACGTGCCACCGGCGGTGCGCCACCCTGACGAGCTTGCGGACCCTCATCCCGTGTATCAGGGGTTTCATAACACCACGATTGGCCAGACCTTTAGCCAGGATAGGACTCGCGACAAAGCCATTCCCGCCTACATGGGCCTGATCCAGCAATGCGATGACGAACTGGGCCGC
>CALKMT010000138.1 GCA_938091715.1 uncultured Litorivicinus sp. | reverse complement strand
AACCGCCGGTGAACCCACATGTACTGCCCGGGCTCTCTCGCCACCTGTGACTCAATAATTTGGTTCATTCGGTCGGCAAACGCTTGATCGTCCATGTCAAAAACGTCGCCTGGCCAGGGAATCAAGGTCATCCGATAGCCCCCGTCCGAGCGTCGGTGAAAACTAATGCTCAGGGGAGTGGCGCCGCGGCGCACCATCTTACGCAGGGCGGGGGTGGTGGCAGCAGGCACACCGAAAAAGTCTGAAAACACATGGGCATGATCATCGCCCAAGTCTTGATCCGGCGCGAACCAAACGATTTGATTGCTATCCAGGGCTCGAAAAATCCCACGAATATTGTTTCGATCGATCAAGTCCATAAACCGGCCTCGGCCTGCCACCAGTTCGTTCTCCAAGCGCTGAAAATTATGCGGCCGATAGGTGGCCGCAAAGCGCGGGGCGATTTTAGCGAACAACAGTCCGCCCAAATCCAACGCAGAGTAATGACCGCCAATCAACAAGACACCTTTGCCAACCGCTAGGGCTGTTTCCAGGTGCGCGGCGCCCTCGATCTCTAGGTCGGTCCAAAAGGGTTCCGGGTCGGACCACCAGGCCCAGCCGGTTTCAATCAGGCCAATACCATTGTTTTGGAACACTTCGTTGGACAAATCGATGCGATTTCGAAGGGGCATGTCAGGGAAGCACAGCGCGATGTTGGTGTGACAAACGTGCCTGCGGTTTTTCGAGAAGAATGCAGTGGCGTCGCCCAGCAATCGACCAAAAAAGCGCCCGGCAGGACGGGGCAATGCGCACACGCCTTTGAGTAGCCATACGCCTAGATCGACCATGCGGTTTTCAAAGGGGGTGTGTTCGGTAGCCATGCAACGCCTTGTTTTCGACAGCCTATCACGGACTGGGGTGGCTCATGTATCCTGCCAGCAACGGGTTTAAGGACATCTCATGCACGGTTTGCCTCAGTTCTCAAAAGTTAAAGTCGCGGTCATCGGCGACGTCATGCTGGACCGCTATTGGCAAGGTCATGCGGGCCGTATTAGCCCCGAGGCACCGGTGCCGGTGGTCAAGATGGGGTTTGAGGAAAACCGTTTGGGCGGTGCGGCTAACGTGGCACTGAACCTATCGGTCTTGGGCTGCCAGGTTGGCTTGTCCGGCTTAATCGGCGATGACGAAGCGGGCCGAACCCTGGATACCGAGGCCCAGCGACGGGGGATCGACACCCGGTTAATAGCAGACTCTGCCCGTCCCACCATTGTTAAATTGCGTGTATTGGCCGGGCAACACCAGCTAATGCGGGTCGATTTTGAAGAGCCCTTTGCAGGCCATCCTGAGTTGGCCCAGATTCCGTCAGACGCATCGGCGGTAGTCCTGAGTGACTATGCCAAGGGCACTCTGGCCGAGGTCGAATCGATCATTGGTGCCGCCCGTAAAGCCCAGTTGCCGGTGGTGGTGGACCCCAAGGGCACTGACTGGCGTCGATACGCCGGTGCCACGCTGTTGACCCCGAACTTTAGCGAGTGGTTAGCGGTGGCCGGCCAGCCGGGTGATGAGGATCAATTAGCGGCGGCCGCGCAACGGATGATTTACGAGCTGCAATTGCAGGCGATCCTGATCACCCGCAGTGAAAAAGGAATGTCGCTGTACCGCAAGGACCATGCGCCGATTCACATCGCGACCGAGGCGAAGGCCGTGGCCGATGTGACGGGCGCCGGGGATACTGTGGTGGCCACGCTGGCCGGTGCTTTGGCGGCGGGTGAATCGATGGAATCTGCGTGTCGTTTGGCGAATTCGGCAGCCGGCGTCGTGGTCGGCAAGGTCGGCACTTCGACCGTGACCCCGCGAGAGCTGGCCGAGGCCCGGGCGCATGAGATCCAGGGCGTCGCAGCCGATCTGGCCGAGCTGCAGGACTGGGTCGCGTCCTATCAAAAAGCCGGCGAAACCGTGGTCTTTACCAACGGGTGCTTTGATATTTTGCACGCGGGCCATGTGTCGTATTTAAACGAGGCCGCGAGCCTGGGCGATCGACTCATCGTTGCGGTGAATTCCGATCGTTCGGTCAGTGCGCTCAAGGGCCCGACCCGGCCGGTCAATCATGCGGATCAGCGGATGGCGGTCCTGGCAGGCCTGCAGGCTGTGGACCACGTCATCGAATTTGATACCGACACGCCGCGCGAGTTGCTATCCGCGCTAAAGCCCGACGTATTGGTCAAAGGCGGCGATTATCAGGACGTGTCCGAGGTGGTGGGTCACGAGATCGTGACCGAGTATGGCGGCAGAGTTCGGGTATTGGGCGTGGTGGCCGGTGTCTCGACCACCCAGATTATTGAAAAGGCTCAGCGCTAGGCTTCAATCAACGCACAGATCAGGTGGCCAATGGTGATGTGGCCTTCTTGGATGTTGGCGGTTCGGGTACTCGGACAGGCCACCCAGACATCGGCCATGTCGGCCATCACACCGCGTTTTGAGCCGGTCATGGCGATGGTTTTGACGCCCTTTTTGGCCGCTACTTCAAACGCGCGCACCACGTTTTTGCTGCCGCCACTGGTAGAAAAACCAATCAACACGTCCCCTGGGTTTCCAAGTCCCGCGACCTGGCGTGCAAACACTTCGTCATAGCCATAATCATTGCCGATCGCAGTCAATGCCGAGGTGTCGGTGGTCAATGCGATGGCTGCCAGTGCCTCGCGCTCGATCTCAAAACGCCCGACCAATTCGGCCGCGATGTGCTGGCTGTCCGCGGCGCTGCCGCCATTACCACACAGCAATATTTTGCCGCCTTGGGCCAGGGCTTCCCGGCATAGGGTTGCCGCCGCTTCGATCTGCTGATGCAAGTCGCTTGAGTCCAGCATGGCTTGTTTGTGCGCTAGGCTCTGGGTCAGGCCGGCTTTGATGGCGTCTTGCATGATTCTTCCTTAGATCAGGGCCTGCACATTGGTGCGCAGGTGAGCGGGATTCAACGTTCCAGTGATGATAGC
Source organism: uncultured Litorivicinus sp. (assembly GCA_938091715.1). Classification (GTDB taxonomy): domain Bacteria; phylum Pseudomonadota; class Gammaproteobacteria; order Pseudomonadales; family Litorivicinaceae; genus Litorivicinus. The sequence continues at coordinate 4,048 of CALKMT010000138.1, read as the reverse complement.
GCTTACGCCGGGTACCTGGGAAACCATCGACAGGGATTCACGGGCCGACAGATGGCCCGAGCCCATGGCTTTTTTGACCAGCACGCCGGTGTTGGCGTTCAACGCCTGTTGGGCCGCCGGAATTTCATCCCGGTGCTCCGGGTTGATCGTCATCATCACGATGTCCAGGCCCAGTTCGATTGCCCGCATGGCTCCGGCTGGGGTTTTTGAGCTGATGCCGATGGCCCGTACGTCGCCGTTATCTCGGGCCCGGGCCAATGCGTCCATGGCGCCGCTGTTTAAAACGTCGTGATCGTTGCCGTCCGAGTGCAGCAAGCAGTAATCCAAGTGATCGGTGCCCAAGCGCGTCAGGCTGCGTGCCAGTGACCGTTCGGCGCCGCTTCGGGTGAAATCAAAGTGACTGTCCCCGTCATAGTCCTCGCCGACCTTGCTGCCCAAGATCCAATGATCGCGCTGGCCTTTGATTAGCTGGCCTAAACGCATTTCGGCCAACCCATAGGCGGGCGCGGTATCCAGCAGATTAATTCCTAGCTCCCGGGCCACCGCCAACAAGTTGGCCGCCTCGGTGTCACTAGGTAAGTCAAACACGGTCGGGTATTTGACCCCGGTATTGCGCCCCAGCTTGACCGTGCCCAGCCCCAGCACACTGACCTCCAGATCTGGGGTTAACCAGCGCCGCTCAAGCATTGGCTGACCAGGGTGTCAGAGCTAGATCGGGTGCTGCCCAGGGCAACGGCTCGCTGTGAGCGGTGCTGAACAGCGGCAAGACCTGATCGGCCAGGGCGGGTGACAGGGCCAGTTTGGTGGGCCAGGCCACGGTAATTCGGCCCTGCGTGCTGATAAAGGGATTGTCTGGTCGGGCTGCGTTTTCAGTGGCCGGCTCCGCCCGGTTAATGTCCACCGCACTCCAGGTCACCTGTGACAGATCCAGACTGGGTAGCAATTGCTGCAGCTGTTTCGACGCATTCGATAGAAAGTCGGAATCGTTCACGCCTTGCTCGGCGATGTTGCCACCGACATACCAAAATCCGTTATGGGTGGTGATGGTGGCCAGGGGTTTGGTGCCCGAGCCCACGATGTGCGCCCATAACTCAGGCAATGGGCCCTGACCGACCAGCATACGAAGCGGCCGTCGCTGCATTTTCGGCGTAATCAGGCCGCTTTGTGTCAGCAAGTCCTCGGTGCCCTCACCCGCGCAGATAAAGATCTTTTCGGCTTGGATCTTGGATCCATCGGCTAGGGTGACGATGCCGGACTCGGGCTCGGTTTTCTCGACCACGCCCGCCCCGATGCCCGGTGTTTTGGCCAGCGATCGGATCAAGCTTTCGGTGTCCACCACCGGCTCGGATAACTGATACACACGGGTGTTGGCCGGCAAGAATGCTGGGGGCGTTACGGACTCAACCCGCCCGCGCAGGGCCTTGGAGGCAAAAAATTGCGTGACCTTGCCGGACAGGGAATCGTTGTGAACCATCAACTGGTGTGAGCTGGCCAGCTGCACGTCAGACAAATCAATCTCACCGTGACCAGCCAGGGCATCCAACCAGCGTTGCGGCATAGCTTTGATCGCTTCGCTGGCGCCAGTCAACGCCCCTGACAGGGCATATTTGGTCCCGCCATGAATAATGCCTTGGGATAACAGGGTTTGGCCGCCGCCTAGAGCTGGCGCGATCAGTTGGCTTGAGTGCCCCGCCGCATGCGCCCGGGCATGTAACCACAGCCCAGCAATACCGCCGCCGACAATTAGATTCGCTACAGTCTGAATGGTGTGATCCCCTTTGTGCATCGCGATGCTACCATGCTCGGATGCGTTTTCTGTACACCCTCGCCCTGTCGTTGTTGACGCCGATTCTGCTGATTCGGTCCGCTCGAAAATACTCGGGCGAGCATTGGGGCGTGCGTCAGCGGCTGGGCTTTGGTTGCCCTTCTCTGAAGCGGCCAATTTGGCTACATGCCGCCAGCGTCGGCGAGGCCCGAGCCATTGCGCCCCTGGCTCAGCAGCTGTCGGCCTGGTATTCCGTTCTGATTACGACCACCACGCCAACTGGGCGGGATCAGGTATTGGCCCTGGCCCCCGGCGCCACGCATGCCTTTTTGCCTTACGATTTGCCCTGGGCAATGCGGGCCTGGCTTGACCGACTGAATCCGCGTGCCCTGATCCTGGTGGAAACCGAGCTGTGGCCGAATTTAATTCATCAGGCGTCTCGACAGGGCGTCCCGGTTGTGTTGGCCAACGCCCGAATGAGTCAGAAATCAGAGCGCGGCTACGCGCGTTTTTCAGCACTGACTCGCCCGATGTTGGAACAGATTCAGGTGCTGGCGCAGACCGAATCCCATCGCGCCGCGTTCGAGCGTTTGGGCGCCAGTCAGATCCAAGTGATCGGCAATCTGAAATACGATCTGCCCATCTTGGATGCCACTCGCGTCCAACACGCCCAGGCTCAACTGGGGGCTGGCATCTGGTGGGTGGCGGCCAGCACCCATGCCGGCGAGGAGCTGGCCTGCCTGCAGGCCTTTCAGCAACTGGCCAAGGATCATCCAGAGTTACGCTTGCTGCTGGTCCCTAGGCACCCGCAGCGCTTTGACCAGGTGGCTGCCCTGGCTCAAGAATTCGATGCCGGGGCGCAGCGCTTGTCAGTGACCCAGCAGGCGACCAGTCGCGTGGTCGTTGGGGACGCTATGGGGCAACTGAATGCTTGGCTGACCCAGGCACAACTGGCCTTTATTGGCGGAACGCTGATTGAACATGGCGGGCAAAGCCCGATCGAGGCCGCCGCCGAGGGTTGCGTTATTTTGGCCGGCCCCTCGCGGTACAACTTCCCTCAGGTGTTTGAGCAATTGGCCCAGGGCGCGCTGATCGATGTCTCATCAACCGATTTGTCAAAGGCCATAGAAAAAGCTTTGGGCCTAGAAGGTTCTATCAACCGCAAGGTGATCGATCAAAATCGTGGTGCTCAGCAAGCTATATTTGATGCCGTTGTTTTAGCCGCGGAAGGCTAGCCAATTCGATCCCCCGCACCTCGGCCGACTAAAGTCATCAAGATGTATCGAAAGTAGTCGCGCACCGATAAGGCAGCAATCATTTTAGCGTCAGTTTTTGCCAGTAAATCTGGCGTCGACATATCAATTTTATTGATTTGCGCAAGGCCCGTGATGCCGGGGCGAGCCTTATAAACTCCTTCGGCCTCTCGAGCGTTGGTAAGCTCGGCCTGGTTGAATAATCCTGGCCGTGGACCGACCAGGCTCATTTCCCCTTTCAGTACATTCCAGAGTTGCGGCAACTCGTCCAGCTTGGTTCGGCGTAGAAAATGGCCAAGCCGTGTCACGGCGGCAGCATTCGCAAGATGAGTTGCAACAGATGCGGTGTCGGGCTTCATCGTACGAAACTTGACGACTACAAAGGGCCGCTTGTGCCGTCCGACGCGTGTCTGCATGAATAGCGGGCTGCCAGTGTCGAGCAAACCCGCAACGCAGATCAGGATAAAAACGGGCATGCCAAACACCAGCCCAGCCGCCGATAAGATGATGTCGAGCAATCGAATGATCATGAATCAATATTCATAAAACAACGCCGAAAACCGTCGGCCGGTAAAACTGGAGGTTCCCAGTCAAGTGTTGTTCGGGTGTGTGATATGTCGATTTGTAAATTCCCGGTAAGGCGGTCAGCTATTGATTCTTTGCCAAGCATTCGAGCGATCCCTTGCAAGATGACGGGCGGAACCGGTACTAAACGAGCGGGTTTCCCGCAGGCATCCCCTAGCTGTTTTAGGAGCTCTGTGGTCGAGAGATCGTGATCATCACTGGCCAGAAAAGTTTGATTTGCGGCACCCGGATGCTTCAGGCAGACAATAATTAGGTCCAGTAAATTGTCGAGCGAAATCAATGAGCGACGGTTGGATAGAGCACCTAACGGCAGAGGTAGCCGACGCTGAGAGATCCGCAGCAGGGATGCAAAATTTCCTTTGACGCCTGGACCGTAGATCAAGGGTGGTCGAATAATTACAAGCTCCATTTGTGAGCCGGAAATTAAATCTTTCAGCGCTTGCTC
>CALKMT010000137.1 GCA_938091715.1 uncultured Litorivicinus sp. | reverse complement strand
TTTGAGCACTGGTTGAAAAAAGCGGGGTAGGATTGGTGGGTCCGGGCAGATTCGAACTGCCGACCTCCACGATGTCAACGTGGCGCTCTAACCAACTGAGCTACGGACCCTAACCGAGGCGCGCATACTAGTGCCGTCCGAAAGCGTTGTAAACCCCTTAGGCGCCAATAAACGCCTGTTGCTGCAGGGTATGCAATTGATCGCGCAAGGCGGCCGCTTTCTCGAAATCTAGGTCCTTGGCAGCCTGATACATGTCGTCCTCTAGTCGCGACAATGTTTTCGATAATTCTTTAGGCGTCAGCGTCGCGGCATCGATCACTTCGATCGGCTTGTCCGACTTTTTCGCTGCCGATTTTTCGCCACGTTTCTTGCGGCCCGGTATATGCGCCCCTTCCATGATGTCATCGATCTTTTTGTTAACCGATTGAGGCACGATTCCGTGCGCTTCGTTGTGGGCAATTTGCTTGGTTCGCCGTCGTTCGGTCTCGTCTAAGCTGCGGCGCATCGAGTCGGTAATCCTGTCGGCATACAAAATGGCCTTGCCGTGCAAGTGACGGGCCGCCCGGCCGATGGTCTGAATAAGTGACCGGTCAGAGCGCAAGAAACCCTCTTTGTCGGCGTCCATAATCGCCACCAGCGAGACCTCGGGCATATCCAAACCCTCACGCAGCAAATTAATGCCGACCAACACGTCGAATTCGCCCAAACGCAGGTCACGAATGATCTCGACCCGCTCGACCGTATCAATGTCCGAGTGCAGGTATCGAACTTTGACCCCGTGCTCACGCAGATAATCCGTCAGGTCCTCGGCCATCCGTTTGGTCAGCACGGTAATCAACACCCGCTCGTTGACCGCCACCCTTTCGGCGATTTCCCCTAGTACATCGTCGACCTGACTGCCGGCGGGCCGAACCTCGACCACCGGATCGATCAACCCGGTCGGTCGGACCAGTTGTTCAACCACATGATCGGAGTGTTCTTTCTCGTACTTGGCAGGGGTGGCGCTGACAAAAATGCATTGCGGTTTAATCGCCTCCCACTCGTCGAAACGCAACGGGCGATTGTCCAGTGCACTGGGCAAGCGGAAACCGTGCTCGACCAGTGTCTCTTTGCGCGAGCGATCGCCTTTGTACATAGCCCCCACCTGGGGAACCATGACGTGCGACTCGTCCATGACCAACAGCGCATCCGCCGGCAAGTAATCAAATAGACAGGGCGGCGCCTCACCGGACTGTTTGCCAGATAGATACCGCGAGTAGTTCTCGATGCCTTGGCAGTAACCCAGCTCCTGAATCATTTCCAGGTCGTACTGCGTACGTTGCTTTAAGCGCTGAGCCTCGAGTAACTGATGGTTGTCCTCGAGTACTTTTAAGCGCTCTTCCAGCTCCACTTTGATTTCTTCAATCGCGTCGACCAGGCGCTGCTTGGGCGTGACGTAGTGGCTCTTGGGATACACCGTAAACCGGGGTACTTCGCGGATCTTGTTGCCGGTCAGGGGATCGAACAGGGTGATGCGCTCAATCTCCTCGTCAAACAACTCAATCCGCACCGCTTCGCCGTCCGACTCGGCTGGAAAAATATCAATCACATCACCCCGAGCGCGGTAATTACCCCGCTGCAGTTGCATGTCATTGCGGGTGTATTGCAACTCGGCCAAACGGCGCAGGACGTCGCGTTGGCCGATCGTCTCGCCACGAGAGATGTGCAGGATCATTTGGTGGTAACTGGCCGGATCGCCCAGGCCATAGATTGAGCTGACCGTGGCGACAATGATGGCGTCAGAGCGTTCTAGCAGAGCCTTGGTCGCGGACAAGCGCATCTGTTCGATGTGTTCGTTGATTTGGGCGTCTTTCTCGATAAAGGTGTCCGAGCTCGGAACATAGGCCTCGGGTTGGTAATAGTCGTAATAGCTGACGAAGTACTCAACCGAGTTATTCGGAAAGAACTCTTTGAATTCGCCGTACAGCTGGGCGGCCAAGGTTTTGTTGTGGGCCATCACGATGGTTGGGCGTTGCACGGCCTCAATGACTTTGGCAATGGTGTAGGTCTTGCCCGACCCAGTGACCCCCAGCAGGGTTTGGTGGGCCAGCCCGTTATGAATACCCTCGACCAAACCCTGGATGGCGGTGGGTTGATCCCCGGCGGGGGCAAACGGGCTGTTAACGACAAATTTGTTTTCCATGGCCACAGAGTGCGGTCTGAGACCCTAGATCACAAGGGACTAATTGATCTCAATGCCGCCCAGCAAGCCTTCTAGATCTGAGCGGGACACATCGGACTGGCGGCCGTTTGAGCGCGCCTTCCAGGCCCAAAGTAATCGGCACGCTTCGCGGTGCTCAAGCTGTGGAAACCATTCCATGATGTCGCCGGGGGTGACTTGCTGGCCGTCAATTCTGTCAATGCTGTCTGAATACATCGGGATCCACCTCGTTTAATTTGCGTATTAACTACGTAAACATGGGCGCACCCACCGAAATGATCCACCTTGAATGACCTAGGCTGTGCGTTTGGTCACACTATTTTTCGTCTTGCTTCAAAAACCTGTTGCGCCACGACGAACAGGGTCACACCACAGCCCAAGACCCACCCATTGCCAGGCCACATCATGCTAATGCCCGCGAATCCGGCCAGCGCCCGGGCCCAGAGGGGCAGTCGATGCTCTAACCAGCCTTCCAGGGCCCCCGCCAACAAATAGATGCCAACCAGGGCTAGCAACCCGGTTTGCGCCGCCAGCCACCAGTCCCCGCTTAACAATGGGGAATAGGCAAACAGCACCGGGACGATGTACAGGCCCTTGGACAGCTTCCAACTGACAAAGCCGGTATGCATGGGTTTACTCTTGGCAATCGCCGCGGCCGTGAAGGCGGCCAGGCACACCGGCGGTGTCACGTTCGAGTCCTGACTTAACCAAAAGATGATCATGTGCGCCGCCAATAGGGCGGCGGTTAGCGTCGGCGCATCGACCACCGCGTCGCGAATCATCGCTTGCAGCTCTGGCGCACTCTGAGCCCACAACAGGGTCACTTGCTCGATCGACAAGCCCGCCTCCCAGGTCGGCATCGCCAGTTGCACAATCGGCATCAACTCCATCGACAAGGCCCCCGTCAGGGCGTTGATCGCGGCTTGGTCGGCAATCATGGCTGCCAGGGCCGGTGCGCTAAGAGTGGCCAGGACAATGTAAGCCGCGGTGACCGGCAATCCCATGCCCAGGACCAGCGATGCGATGGCAATCAAGCCAATTGCGATTAACACCGAACCGTCCGCCCAACTGGAAATCATCAAACTAAAGGTATTTCCGATACCCGCGGTGGCGATCACGTTGACAATCAGGCCCACCGAGCACAGCAAAATAGCGGTCATCACCATGTTCTTGGCGCCCAATGCCAAGGCATCCAGAACATCGTAAATTCCCATGGGGCGCTGAGTCAGATGA
>CALKMT010000136.1 GCA_938091715.1 uncultured Litorivicinus sp. | reverse complement strand
TCAAGTTTGCCACTCAGGACAAATATATGGCTGCGTTCTCGGATGGCATCGGCTTGATTCCGTCCACTACAGGCGCCGCCAAAATGACCACTAATTACAGCAGCGGTGGCGCATTGGAAGGCTTCTTTGCCTTGTCCGAAGGCCAATCACTGGTACGGCCGGTCAGCCCAGGCTATGTCGTGGCAGCCAAGGTTTTCGAAAAAGCACTGGCGGACATTGCCAATGGCGCAGACGTTGTTGACACCCTGGACGCCGCGGTTGATGAAATTGACGCCGATATCGAGCGCAACGGGGGTTACGGTCACTGATTGATGCCAAGCCCACCCTCGGGTGGGCTTTCATCGACTTGAACTCATGAATTCAAATTTAAAAAACACACAGTTAGCTGGATGGCTGTTCGCCCTACCCGGCACCGCGTTGATCTTTTTGTTCATTGTGTTGCCGTTTTTATTTGCGATTGGACTGTCCCTGACTAACCAGCGCCTGATCTCGCCGAATCCGACCGAGTTTGTCGGCCTGGACAATTATCAACGACTGCTGAGTGTGTCGATCGTGACCTTGTCACCAACCACGGACGCTCAGGGTCAGATCCTGCTCGACGACAATGGGCAACCCAAATACCCACGTCTGCGAAGTATTACGCGAAACAAAGCGACCCCTGAATACAAGGGGATGCGCGAGTGGTTTCGCTGGCACTCCGGTGACCAAGCCAAAGTGGTGATTGCCCGAGATGTCGTGTTTATGAAAGCGCTCACGAACACCCTTTTGTTTGTGTTGTTTGTGGCGCCGATACAAGCGGGACTAGCCTTGGGGCTGGCCCTGTTGGTGAATCAAAAACTGGCTGGGATCAATGTATTTCGGACAATCTATTTTATGCCCGTGGTGGTATCCATTGTCGTGGTGTCGCTGCTGTGGCGCTTTATTTATGACGGCAATAATGGGCTATTGAACTCGGTACTCTCGTCGCTGACCTGGGGATGGTTCACGCCAATTGACTGGCTGGGTAAATCAGAGACCGCACTCGGATCGATCATGGCCATGTCGGTTTGGCAAGGCGTTGGGTTTCACATGGTGATCTGGCTAAGCGGTCTACAGACGATTAGCCCGACCTATTACGAAGCTGGGGATATCGAGGGGGCCTCTCGTTGGCAGGCGTTTAGGTACATCACCTGGCCGGGCTTGCGGCACACCGCCGTCTTAGTGCTGATTGTCATCACAATGCAAGCCTTTGCATTGTTCGCTCAAATTGACGTCATGACCGCGGGCGGACCCCGTGACAGCACCCAAACCTTAGTGTTTCAAGCGGTCGAACGGGGCTATGGCAAGCAAGATATTTCAGGAGGCTCGACCATTTCCGTCGTGTTGTTTGTGATCGTTCTATGCATCTCGATACTGCAACGATACCTAACCCGGGAGCGAACATAATGCGCGAATTTGTACCCTCAGCACAGTTGATGCTGGGTACGCGCTACCTGGTCCTGGTCTTGATCGCGGTGATTTTTATTTTCCCGCTGTTGTTCATGGCCATGTCCAGCCTAAAGCCAAACCTGCAACTGTTGACCGATACCGAAAGCATGCGAGCGTTTTTACCGGTCGGCGAGCTAAGCTTTGACAACTATAAGGCGGCGTTTTCTCGGGCACCGATCCTGACCTTTGTGTTTAATTCGCTATTTGTCACCGCTACAACGGTCATCCTGACGCTATTGGTCTGCTCTCTGACCGCGTTTTCTTTTGTTTTCTTGCAATGGCGCGGTCGTGAAATTGCGTTCTCGATGATCATTGCAACCATGATCGTGCCCTTTGAAACCATTGCTATCCCGTTGCTATTGATGGTCTCTAAATTGCCGTGGTTGGGCGCTGAAGGATTCGAGCTGGGCTGGTTAAACACCTACAGGGTGCAGATCATTCCTTGGATTGCGGACGGCCTGACAGTGTTTCTGTTCGTTCAGTACTTTAAGGGGCTGCCGCACGAATTTATCGAGGCCTCGCGGGTTGAGGGCGCTAGTTGGTGGCAGATCTATCGCAGGGTTGTGATGCCCCTATGCGGACCCGTGATCGCCACCGCTGCCATTTTGAAATTTTTGGTGATGTACAACCAATACCTGTGGCCGCTGATTGTGGTGCAACAGGAAACCTACCGACCGGTAATGGTTGGCCTGCAATATTTCTTTCAATACAACACCGCCTGGGGCGAAGTCATGGCGTACCTGACCATGATCACACTGCCTGTATTGGCATTTTACTTGTTCTTACAAAAGGCATTCATTGCGTCGATTGCCTCGACCGGAGTTAAGGGATAACAAACATGACGATTTCGCTTGAGGACAAATGGATCTGGGATTCCTGGTATGCCCACGATGGGGAACGTTGGCATGGCTACTTTTTACAAGCCGAAAAGTCGTTAGTAGATCCGCACCTACGCCACTTCAATGTTTCGCAAGGACATGCGGTGTCGGACGATTTAATTAATTGGACACACTTGGGTACCTGCCTAGAGCCCTCACCTGGACCCGCTTGGGACGACAAAACCACCTGGACAGGCTCGGTGGTGCAAGACGACGACGGTTTGTGGCACTTGTTCTATACCGGTACCCGCCAGTCTGAAGACGCGTTATATCAGCGAGTCGGGCACGCAACGTCGACCGATATGCATAACTGGAAGCGAGTCGGGGATGGCCTGTGTCTGGATCTAACAGGACCCAACGCAAAGCACTATGAAGCCGAGCATCAAATCGGTCATTGGCATGATCGTGCCATGCGCGATCCATGGGTTATGCGCGATCCGGAGGGGGATGGCTGGCTGATGTACTTTACCGCCCGGGTGCCGGGAGTTAGCGAGCCCAATGCAGGCGGCGCTATCGGCTTTGCCACCTCAACTGACCTAACTCACTGGACCCTTGAGCGGCCGGTATTTGCCGGTGACTTTGGCCAATTGGAAGTGCCGCAAGTGTTCGAACACCAAAATCGTTGGTACTGCTTGTTTTGCACAGCCGATGAGCACTGGTCCAAGGCCCGCACAGCCGCAGCCGGCGTCCCACCGGTAATCGGCAACCATTACCTGGTAGCCGATCATCCCCGGGGACCCTGGAGCATGGCACCGGGATTTTTAGATGGTGCCGTTCCCTGTCGCCGCTATGCTGCGCGAATCTTGAAGGTGAACGGCCAACTTAAGATCATTGGTTTTGATGATAACTGGCAGGATGAATTCGTCGGTCAGGTGCGTGACCCTGAGGACGTATGGGTTGACAGTGACGGCTGGTTACACATCGGCACAACTCCCGCGGGGCGCAAATAAATGGCCTCCGTCAGCCTAAAAAACGTCCAAAAAAACTTTGGTGACACGTTGGTCATCAAGGGCGTCGACATCGAAATCGAGCACGGTGAATTTGTGGTCTTTGTTGGCCCATCGGGCTGTGGCAAGTCGACGTTGTTACGCATGATTGCAGGCCTTGAGGACATATCCGCGGGCGATCTGTCGATCGGCGAAAAAGTGGTCAACGCTCTACCGCCCAAAGAGCGGGGCGTTTCCATGGTGTTTCAAAGCTACGCGATTTTTCCTCATATGACGGTGCGGGAAAACGTAGCGTTTGGTTTAACCATCGCGAAAGTGCCCGACGCAGAGAAGAACGCCAAGGTGCAAAACGCTGCGCGAATCTTGCAGATGGAGCACTTGCTGGACCGCCGTCCTAATCAATTATCCGGGGGTCAGCGTCAACGGGTCGCCATTGGGCGGGCGATTGTGCGTGAACCTGCGGTTTTCCTGTTTGACGAGCCGCTGTCGAACTTGGATGCAGCTCTGCGCATGGATATGCGAATGGAAATCGCAAACCTGCACAAACAGTTAGACGCCACGATGATTTATGTGACACACGATCAGGTCGAAGCCATGACCCTGGCGGACAAGATTGTCGTTTTAAGGGACGGCGAGGTCATGCAAGCCGGGGCACCGATGGATTTGTACTTAGAGCCGGATAATCAATTCGTCGCCGGTTTTTTGGGCAGTCCAGCCATGAACTTTATCCAAGTTAATGTCAGCGAACTGGACGCCACCCACGCCATGGTTATCGGCCCCGGCCTCGCGCCAACACGGGTACCGCACCGTGGACGCGCTCACACAGCCGGCCAGTCAATGACATTTGGTCTTCGGCCACAGCATATGTGGCCTGCCGAGGACGGAAAACTGGCCGGAGTGGTTGGCATTTCAGAGCGCTTGGGTAGCGAAACCGTGGTCAATTTCCGACTGCAAGACGACAGCTCACTGATCGCAAGTCTCGGCACCGATCAAATATTTACACCCGGTCAAACGGTCGCCTTTGATTTTGACCCAGAGACAGCGCACCTATTTGCAGATCTGAAGTGAGTCCCGAGTCGATGGGCATCAGCCCTTAGCTATTGTTTTCATAGTATTTAATTGGCGCCCCCATGTGGATTCGAACCACAGGCCTTCCCCTTAGGAGGGGGACGCTCTATCCAGCTGAGCTATGGGGGCATCGCGCGCAAGCTTAACCAAATATCCCTATCAGCACACCCCATCCGGATCGCGTGAAACCCCTTGCGCATCAGATTATTCGCCGGCATGGTTGTTTCAGAAACAGACCCCACTGAGACGACATGATTCAAAACACACAACTCCCCTGCTCCCACAACTCACAGCAGTACCTCGGGCATGCCACCCTCGATAACAGCGCCGCACTGAACGCCCTAAATCACCCCATGGCCATCGCATTGTTAGAACAGGTCGAGACCTGGCAAGCCGATCCAAACTGCGTCGCCATTTTGATTTCAGGTGCGGGCGACAAAGCCTTTTGCGCCGGGGGTGATGTTAAGTACGTCACGCGCCGGCAGCCGGGGGAAAGTGACGGCGACCGAATCGGCCGGGCGAGCGATTATTTTGAGTGCGAATACCGCCTGGACGAGACCCTGCATCGCAGTGAAAAACCAGTCATTGTCTGGGGTGATGGCATCGTGATGGGCGGCGGCATGGGCTTGCTTCAGGGCGCCAGCCATCGACTGGTCACCGAACGCAGCCTGTTATCCATGCCCGAAACGGCGATTGGTTTCTTTCCCGATGTGGGCGCCTGCTGGTTTCTAAACCGGGTCAGTTTGGGGCTCGGCCCGATGCTGGGCATTACCGGCGCACATCTTTCCGGCCCGGACGCGGTCTTTTTGAACCTGGCCGACGCGCTTATTCCCAGTGAGCTGTTCGACCGTATGCTCAAGGCGCTGCAACAGGCCGAGTGGTTTCCCGAGGCCAAGGCCAACCAAGGGGTCGCCAGTTACACCCTAGGCGCCTTGGGCCAAGCGACCACACAGACTCAGACGTCCATGGCCGCACAGCACCAACAGACGTTAACGGGCTTGCGTGATGCCCCCACCCTGCACCACCAGGTCGAGGGTTTGAAAGCTTTGGCCGGTCACGCTAATCCATGGATGCAAAAGCTGGCTCGCAATACCGCCAAGGGCAGCCCTCTGAGCATCGCCTTGGCCGATGCCCACCTGCGGCAACATCGGTTCAGCAGCCTGCATGAATGTTTTGCCGCGGATACCCGTCTGGCTGCCCGATTGGTCCAGCACCCAGAATTCAGCGAGGGCGTGCGCGCGGTACTGGTCGACAAGGATCAACAACCCAAGTGGACCTACCCCTCGGTGGATCAGGTACCCGAGTCACTGATTCAGGAGTTCACCCGCACATGAGTTGGAAGGATCAACAAGAGTTTGTCGAGACTCTGAATACTCAGTTTCCAAACTGGAACAGCATGGGTGAGTTGGTCAGCGTGGCTGATTTCACCGCCACCAGCCGCTTACAACCCCAGGCGCTGCACTTGCGGCCTGGCGGGACGGTCAGTGGACCTGCCATGTTTGCCATGGCCGACGTGTGCATGTACCTGGCAATCCTGTGGACCATGGGCGCGGGCGCAGGCGCCGCAGTGACTGCCGACATGCACAGCCGTTTTCTGCGCAGGCCACCCGGGGGCGCGCCATTGTTGTGCACATCGCGTTTAATTCGCGTCGGCCGCACCCTGATCATCGCGGAGGCACTGACCCACGCCGAGGGAGACGATGAACCCCTGGCGTTGTTTACCGCCAGTTACTCCAACCCCACGGGGACTAAATACGAGCGACCATGATTTGCGCCACCGGACGCTGGTTTAACTGGCGCCAGCAATAACGGCGGACCGCTTCCTCGGCAGCACTTTGCACCGCCGCATCGTCCTGGCGGCTCAGAGGTCCCAGAGCATCCAGCGCCCCAGCCAACCGCTGTACGATTTCGCTGACCACCGATGCCTCTTGGGACTTGTCCACCAGCCCCACGACCCGCGCCGCGGGTGGCGCCAACAGTCCACCCTTTTGATCCAGCACCAAGGTCGCCATCACACTGCCGTGGTATTTCAGCTTGTTACGATCCTTAAGCACGGCCCCGGTGGTGGGAATCAACGAATTTCCGGTCAGCCCCAATCGCCCAGTAAAAACCTTGCCCACCGTTTGCGCGGTCGACAAATTCACTAGGTCACCGTTTCTGATTTCCACCGCGTGACTGCCGCATTCCCGGGCGATGTTGGCATTAGCTTTTAGATGCCGCCCCTCGCCGTGCACTGGGATAACGTGAGTGGGCATCAGGGTTTGATACATCCACTTCAATTCTTCAACACAGGGGTGGCCGCTTACATGGATGCCGTTTGACTCGCCCTCGATCACTTGAATGCCGGCCACCGCAAACTGATTACGCATGCGCGCGATCGGCCGCTCGTTGCCAGGAATTTGCTTTGAGCTGAACACGACGGTGTCGCCGGCTTCTAAGTGCAAGTCGGGGTGCGTATCGCTGGCCAGCTTGGACAGCGCGGCTCGGGGCTCGCCCTGGGACCCGGTGCACAGGATTAGCTGTTCGCTGCGCGGCAGATACCCAAGGTCACTGGCCGGCACCAGATTCGGGAATCCGGCCAGATAACCCTCGATTTTGGCGGCCTGAATCATCTCGTGCATGCTGCGACCCAGGACACTGACCCGTCGCCCCAACTGTTCGGCCAGCAGGCCCAGGGACTTAACCCTGGCCACGTTGCTGGCGAAGCAACTCACTGCCAGCCGACCTTCATGCCCTGCCAGCACTTGGGCCAAGGCCTTGGCCGCCTCGGACTCACTGCCGCTCCAGCCAGGACTGGTGGCATTGGTGCTGTCGCAGACCACCCAATCCACGCCCTCGGCCGCGATTTCCTCTAGACGAGCCGCGTCATAGGAGTCGCCCACCACGGGACTGGGATCCAGTTTCCAATCCCCGGTATGAAAAACCCGTTGATCGGCGACATCGATCACCAACCCATTGGGCTCTGGAATGCTGTGGGTCAAATGCAGCCACTCGACCCGGAACAGCCCAATCTCGATGGCCTGCCCTGCTTGCACCCGATTTAGCTTTAAGGCCTTTTTGTCCTTGTCATTCAGATTGGCGATCTTGCGTTGCGCGACCCGGGCGGTAAACGAGGTGGCATACACAGGGCAGCGCAATTTCGGCCACAGATATTGCAACGCACCCAGATGGTCCTCGTGCGCATGAGTCAGAACCAACCCAACAATCCGATCTTTGATCGCCTCCAGTGCACGGATGTCTGGCGTAATGACCTCGACCCCGGGTGTCGTCTCGTCACCGAACATCACGCCCAGGTCCACCAACAAGAACTGCCCGCCAAAGGCGTACAGATTCAGGTTCATGCCGATCTCGCCGGTACCCCCGACGGGTAGGAAATATAAGTTGTGAGGGTCTAGGTCAGGCCAATGTTGCACATCATGCACGGCTGTATTAATCTCCAGTACTGTTTAAACATACATAGGTATGCGTTATGACAACAATCTTATTGCCCATCCGTCGCGAACCCACGCCGGCCGTCGGCGACGAACTGGACGCGCTACTAAACGAGGGGTTTGTCGAAATTCCCTTATTGGGCGAAGTGGCAGCTGGCTTGCCCATCGAAGCGTGGGAGCAACAAGAGCTCGTGTTGGTGCCCAAAGCGCTCCAGCGCAAGGATACCTTTGCCCTTAGGGTAAAGGGAAACTCTATGATCGAGATGAACATCCAGGACGGCGACCTGGTGGTCATCGAGCGGACCCAGACCGCAGCCAACGGCGAAACCGCTGTGGTCCGAATCAACCAGGAAACCGTGACCTTGAAAAAGCTCTACGTTCAGAGCGACGGGGTCTGCCTGATGCCAGCCAACAGTGAGATGGAACCCATCTGGCTGGACAACGAAGACGTCGAGGTGGTGGGCATCCTGCGCGGTGTGATTCGGGATCAGATCTAACCTAGATTGACTTTGCCCGACACCGTGGCAAGGTGCCGGGCATGATTCCACGACGAATACACCTGGCCCCGATGGAGGGCCTGATGGACGCACCGTTACGCCAATTAGTCACCGCCGTGGGTGGCTATGATCTGTGCACCAGTGAGTTCGTTCGCGTCACCCGCCAAATCTCACCCGAGAAAGTGTTTCATCGCTTTGGACCGGAGCTAAAAAACGGCTCAAAAACCCCTAGCGGTACCCCCTTTCGTATCCAGCTATTGGGATCAGATCCCGACTACATGGCCAAAAACGCCCAGACCGCCGTGCGTTTGGGCAGTCCATCGGTGGATCTGAATTTTGGTTGCCCGGCGAAAACAGTTAATGCCAGCCGCGGTGGGTCTGTATTACTGGACGAGCCCGAGCTGATCCATCAGATCACCCGTGCCGTGCGCGATGCACTACCCCAGGACATACCTGTGACTGTGAAAATGCGCTTGGGTTACAAGGATCCTAGCGTTTGTATTGATAATGCCCTGGCCTTTCAGGATGCCGGGGCCAGCGAGCTGGTGGTCCACGCCCGAACCAAAACTGACGGTTATAAGCCCCCGGCCCATTGGCATTACCTGCGTGAAATTCGCGAGGCCCTAGACATTCCCGTCGTGGCCAACGGCGAGGTCTGGAGCCGAGAAGACTGGCTGCGCTGCTATGAATCCTCAGGCTGTGATCAGGTCATGGTTGGCCGGGGCGCGGTGGCCCGACCGGACCTGGCCCGACAATTGTCCGAGCCTGACTTCGAGCCCTGGCATTGGCATCACTTCGTTCAGTCCTTGCAGGACTACTGGCGCATCCTGTCGGATCTATACGCCGCCGAGCAGTGTTCAGATCATTACCGCGTCATTCGGGTCAAGCAGTGGCTGAATCAAAGCCGCCGAGGCTTCGAAGAGGCGCCCGGGTTATTCGAATCCATCAAACGAATTCACCGAGCCGAAGACATGGCAGACGCCCTGTCCCGGATTAGCTAAGCCCGATTTCTCGCAGCCGCTCGTTCAAGTAATCATCCGCCGTGGTGCCCGGCTTTAATTCCACCGTGGCGTGCGGATGAATAAAAATTGGCATCGAATAACGGGCCTGCCCTGCGGCCTGCCCTTCGGGGTTAACCACCCGATGAGTGGTCGAGGGGAAATAACCCTGCGTGGCCATCTGCAACATGTCGCCTGCGTTAACCGCAATCATGCCCGGATCGCAGCTGACCTCGTGCCATTGACCCTGCAAGTCTTGCGCCTGCAGTCCAGGGGCACTGCCCGCCAGCAGCAAGGTAATCAGATTGATGTCCTCGTGGGCCGCGGCACGGATCGCACCGGCCTTGGCGTACTCGGTATCCACCGGTGGATAGTGCAGAATCCGGAACATGGTCTTTGGCGATTGCTCGGCCATCTGAGCCAAGGGCATCGACAGTTGTTGTTGCAACTCACCCGGCAAGGCGTCGTGCAACCACCCCAGCAAGGTCTGACCTAGCTGACTCAAGTCCCGATAGGTCTCGCGAGTCAACGGCTCTTGTGCTGGGGGCACCACCGAATCGGGGTAGACCTGAAAAAACTCCTTCAGATCCTTTTGCGCAGCGCCCTTGGCGTTTTCGCTTAGGTACGGAAAAAAGCCCCGCTGGCCGGCTTGGACAAATTCGGACTTGACGGCATCCGGCTGGCCGAAAAAATCAGACCAGCTCGAGTAGATGCCCTCGATCCGGTCGGCATCGATGCCATGGTTCGTCAACACGGCAAACCCAGTTACCCGCAACGAGCGGGCAAAATCCTGAGGCGCAGAGGGTGACTGGCAATCGATGCACTCGATCTTCATAGCGCGGCGACGCCCGCCTGTGCCACTTCGACGTCCTGTGCAGGTGACAGGCCACTGATCCCGACGGCACCGGCTACCTGGCCATCGACCAAGGCCAGCTCGCCGCCACCCAGGGCAGTAACCGGCAACTGCAAGCCTGCGGTGCGGCCGTTATTGATCATGTCCTCGACCGCCATGGTTGGCTTGCCGGCCCGCACTGCGCCTACGGCTTTTTCCGCCGCGACTTCGGCGCTCATCAGGGGTGCGCCAGGCATGCGCTCGGTGACCACAATGTGGCCGGTGCTGTCGGCGATGGATACCGTAACGGCCCAACCATTGGTTTCGGCGTGGGCTCGTGCGGCGGCGGCCATGCGTTGTGCGTCGGCCAGTTCAATACAGGGAAGTGATTTCATGGGTATTCCTTAGTTAATTCGTCATTCTCAAGGTTCGGTTGGGAAATTCAAGGTTTCGGTGGTGCTTTCTCGCCGCGGTCATAGGCCTCCCAGCCCTGGCCGTTGAACAAATCGACGCCCAATTGTGCGGCCACGTGCGCAAAATCAACATTGACGTAGTTATCCACGATCTTGCCGTCGACCACCTTCCAAAAATCCATGTAGCGGATCTCGATCCGCTTGCCGGTCGGCGCAATGCCCAGGAACTCGCCGCTGTGAGTGGCCTCTTGGCGGCCAAAGGCAGCGGCCCACTCACCCATATACAGGCGCGCCTCATCAATGCACACCTTGTCGCTAAAGGCCGCTTGGAACGGACGCTGCCAATTGTCCTGAAACTCCTGCAGGCCCTGCTTGGTGCCACAGCCCTGGTTGCCCATCCAGCGAAAGCCATCAGCAAAAAACTCACCGATGTCATCAATCCGATGGTCATTTAACCCATCCACCATGCCCTCGATGACGGCCCGGGTCTGATCGGTTTTGCTCAGGTCTGTGTCTTTGGTCAACACCGCCTGTTCGGGTCGTGTACCTTTCATCGACTGATATCCTCTGATTAAAAAAGGCGACCGAGGCCGCCTTTGGAAGCGCCGGAAACGGCGCTAGTTATTCGTTAACCGCTCACCCGAGACCGCATCAAACAAGTGACAGGTGCTCAGATCCAGCTTGGCACTCATCGGCTGGCCGATGTCGGCGCGGAAATCCTTGTCGGTCTTTACGCTTAGGATCTGATCGCCGACCTTGGTGGTTACCATGCTGGCGTCGCCCAGTAACTCGGTCGAAAAAATGGGGCCATTCAAATCGCCATCGGCGCTGACTAACTCGGCGTCTTCGGCTCGGTACCCCAGGGTTACCGGTCCTTCAACGACCTTGGGCAGGCCTTCCAGACGGATATGGCTGTTGGTGAACACACCGTCGTGCAACTCGCCCTCGGTCAAGTTCATGGCAGGTGAGCCGATAAACGCCGCCACAAAGGTATTCGCCGGATGGTTATAGACCTCTTCCGGCGTACCGACCTGCTGAATCTCGCCGTCACTCATCACCACGATTCGATCCGCCATGGTCATGGCCTCAATCTGATCGTGGGTCACATAGATGGTCGTGGTTTTTAATTCGTGCTGCAGGTTCTTGATCTGAGCTCGGGTCGAGACACGCAACTTGGCGTCCAGGTTCGACAACGGCTCGTCCATCAGGAACACCGTGGGCTCACGAACGATCGCACGGGCCAAGGCCACTCGCTGGCGCTGGCCGCCCGACAAGG
>CALKMT010000135.1 GCA_938091715.1 uncultured Litorivicinus sp. | reverse complement strand
CAGAGGACAGAATACGCTGTCGATGCCTTGCAGTCGGACCCCGCGCAAAATGAATGGAAAGACCGTGGTGCTTAGCCCAATGCCCCCGGCATTGCCCATGGCGGTAATGACCGCACCGGGCTGCGAGGTTGCCAGCAAAGTCGACAGCATTTGACCACCCACGGCATCCACCGCCGCCACCCAATGGCCGGCCTCGAGTGGTTTGGCGTCCCGCGCCAGTTCAGCGCGATCAATCACTGCGTTGGCGCCCAACGCTTTTAGGCGCTCGGCTTGCTCGGGTCGGCCGCTAACCGCATGAACCTCGTGACCCAAATCGGCCAGCAGTTTGATAGCGATACCGCCTACACCACCCCCAGCACCGGTTACCGCGACGGGGCCCGAGCCCGGTGTGACGCCGCCTTCCTCAATCGCCATCACAGCCAACATGGCAGTCAATCCGGCGGTGCCCAGGGCCATGGCGTGACGCGCGGTTAGAGAGTCGGGGCGTTCGATCAGCCATTTCGCTTTGGCGTGCGCCTGCTCAGCTAAACCGCCGTCGTGCTTTTCGCCCACGCCCCAGCCGGTCAAGATCACATCGGTGCCGGGTGTAAAAGTACTCGACTCGATCACTTTGCCGGCGTAGTCAATACCGGGCACCATCGGGTAATCCCGGATGATTTTTCCTTTGCCGGTGACCGCCAATGCGTCTTTGTAATTCAAGCCGGAATACTCGACCTGTATCAGGGTGTCGCCGCTTCGCAGGGCGTCGGTTTCGATTTGCTCAATCCGAGTGCGGGGGGTGTCGTCGTGCAACCGTAGGGCTTTGAATGTCATGCTTGATCCGTTCGTTGTTTTTGGTGTACTGATTTAAAAGCTAAATTTGTGCAAGGAACGCAATGCAACACAAGGACCGCTTGGCCGCTCATAAAGAGCTGCACGCCCGACCCTTTCCGCTGATGAATTTCGATGCGCATTTAACTCAACTGTGCGTCAAAGCTACCGCGAAGTCGATACCCGATGTTTGGGCTTGGCTAGAGCAGCAAGTGGTGGATCTACCCAAGGCTCCTGTGGCGTGGCAGTCCGAAGGCGATTATTGGATCCGAGTCGAACCCCATACCGAGTTCTTATCCGTTCTGTGGCTGTCCTCCGAGCCGATGACATTGGATCCGACCTGGTTGGCCGAATCGCCCACCGCGGTGTTGGTGCTGTCGGCCTTTGCGCCAGCCGATAAGGCGCTGGTGTCCAGCCGACCCGTGGTGTCTGCGTTGTTTGATGGGCAGCTGACCGCGGGTAGCGATTTCGTCATGGGGCCGGATGGGGTCACCCGATGGAGCTACCATTTCGCAGACGCGCCCGAGCCTGAATCCCGGGGCAAGGCCTTGCAGATGCTGGTCGAGGTCGAGACCTATCGGATTTTGGCCTTGGTGCGTATGGATCAAATCCGTGCCGTGCACCCACTGTTGCAAGAAATCAGCGTGACCGCCGGTGACATTCGCCTGCGCGGACAGGGTGGCGCTCCGCTGGATCAGTTGGAAGCCTGCGAGGCCCAGCTGGACGAGTTGTGGCAACAGGTGAATTGGCGCATTGGCGCCTGTCGCGCCTATTACGATTTGGTGTTTCAGCGTCTGGAAGATTTGGGTGAGCAATCCTTGGCAGCGCGTACGTCGATTGGCCGGTTTCTGGGGCGTCGTATGACCCCGGCCGTTCGAACCGCGGAAACAATCTTGAAGCGCCAGCAAGAGTTGGCCACCCAGGTTAGCCACAAAGCCAACTTGCTGCGCACCCGAATGCAGTTGGAGTTGCAGGAGCAGCATGCCGATCAGGTCGCGCGTCAAACTCGCTTGCAGAGCACCGTTGAGGGTCTGTCGGTGGTGGCGATCAGTTACTACGCCCTGGGCTTGGTGTCCTCTGCCGTGATGCCTTGGGTGCCTTTGGATGCCGCATCTTGGGTCAAGGCGTTGCTGGTGCCCGTGGTCGTTTTGGCGGTGTGGGCGATACTCAAGCGGATCAAGACGCAGTTATGAAGGCGTTTTTAATCGCGCTTGGATTGCTGGCGTTGCCCAGCGGGGCGGCGGAGTCGTATCGTTTTATTTCCGGACAAGATGTGTGGCACGCCCTGTCGCAAGATTCCATGGTTGTCCAGGGATACCTGTTGGGCGTGGTGGATTCGATGAAGCACCAAGACCGCTCCTGTTTCACCGTGCCGCTGAGTCCGACCGCGGATGCAGACCTGTATTCGGGTTACCTCGAGTATTGGCAGGGCAAACCCATCCCAGAGGATGCGGTTGAGGCGATCACGCAAGCCATGAGCACGCTATTTCCTTGTACTGAATCACAATAACTTCGACAAAGGTCGAGTTGCTTTGTTGCGTGCAAAAATACGATGGTTATATCGTTAGACGATTTAGTTTTAACGAAACAAACGATGGGCCCACAATGAACAACTTACGAATCGCGCTTCTGTCTCTGATATTGGCGCCGCTTAGCCTGAACGTAACCGCGGTGTATGCCGAGGACGAGGGCAACGCGCAGACCCAGGTCTGTGAAGACGGCCAGCCCTGTCCTGCCGAGGAAGAGCTGCCAAGCGACGAAGAATTGGAAGAAACCTGCGACTAAGTAAGGTCGGGGTACAACAAACGGCTTCGGCCAATAACAACACTGAAAAGGAAACGAGTATGTTGAGTAAATCTATCGTAGCTGGCCTGGCACTGGCGGGTGCTGCGTTCTTGCCGGTCACGGCGACAGCGGCGGACAAGCCGGTTGGAATCACGTTTGACATGGCGGAAGTCACGGTCAAGCACAACGGTAAAGACGTTGTTATCAAGCGCGATCAGGACAATTCAGCGACGGTCATCGACGCATTTGCAAAGACTTCACGCCCTTGCCCTCCGTTCTGCATTCAGCCCATCACCTTGGCACCGGGCGTTGAAACCCTGGGCGAAGCCGAAATGATCGATTACTTGGTCAAGGCTGATAGCGACGACAGCATTTTGATTATTGACTCGCGCACTCCTGACTGGGTCAAGCGCGGCACCATTCCTGGCGCCAAGAACATCCCCTGGACGACGTTGAGCACCGCCAAAGGCGCGGATCCCTTGTCGATCGGTGAAATCCTGACCGAAGAGTTCAACGCTGAAGAATTCGACGGCCTGTGGAAGTTTGGCAATGCCAAAACCCTGGTGCTGTTCTGTAACGGCATGTGGTGCGGCCAGTCACCCACCAACATCAAAGCGCTGTTGGACTTTGGCTATCCGGCCCACAAGATCAAGTGGTATCGCGGCGGTATGCAGAACTGGAGCAACCTGGGTCTGACCACCGTCAAGTAACAGACGGGTACTCTCTACCAAGCCCTCCAACCTGCGTTGGGGGGCTTTTTCGTTTAAGGATGGAATTATGCGTTTTTTGTTTGTCATCTGGTGTGCCCTCGCGTCAATCGCTCAGGCCGACGAGGCGACCCTCGAGGCAATGCAGGACTACCTAATGTTCGCCGAGTACGAGGCGGGCATTATCCTGCCGCGGCAAATCGACCAAGCCGTGTTCGAGTCCGCCGTCTTTGTCGACACGCGGGACGCAGACCAGTTTGCTGCGGGCACGATTCCTGGGGCCGCCCATATCGAATGGCGCGAAGTGTTGGA
>CALKMT010000134.1 GCA_938091715.1 uncultured Litorivicinus sp. | reverse complement strand
GGTATGCAGCAACATCGGCCCCAGCGCGGCACAAAACAACAGCGCCGACGGATTTCGCCACAGCCCCAGGTACAGAATGCTGGCCACCCAGGGCAGTAGTACAAAAATCCACCCGAACAGGCCCGTTTCGACCCACCACAGCAAGGTTTCGTTGTGCGGATGATTCAAGTAATTCACATAGCTCAGCGACACACCGGACTGAGCAAGGCTGACAAACACCGGATGAAAGGCCCCGGTAAAGCTGCCCAGACCATGCCCGGTCCAGGGCGCCTGTAACCCTGTGTGCCAGGCCACCTGCCACATGCTAAGTCGAGTTCGGGTACTCGATCCGTCAGCCAGATCGGCCATGCGAGCGTTAATGTCTTCAATCGGCAGATAAATCGTGAGTGCCAGGGCTGCGATCACGCTAATCAGCGGGATCCATAATCCGGCCCCTCGCCAGCCTCGCCACAGAGCGGCCACCAACAACAACCCCACACAGATCGAGACCCCAACCGAGCCGGTCCGCGACCCAGACAAATAAATGCACCAGGCCACAAAAACGCCATCACCCCCAGCGCCAGGTGACCTGTCCACGACTGACGCTGGGCCTGCAACCGCATGGCCCAGGCCCAAATCAGAGCAGATCCCAGAAAACTGGCGAACACGTTGCGCTGCTGGAAGCCCCCCTCGGGCAATTTCATGACCAGGGGAAGCGACTGCAGCCATTCTGGACGATTTAAATAATTCGCCGTCGGCAGCGCCAACAGCACCAACACAAAGGCCCCACCCAACACCACTTGGCTGATGCGATACCACGCCTGATCGGACAAACGGGCCTGCACCAAGCCCACCAGCCATAGCGAAAAAACCAACAGCGCGCCGGCTGCCAATAGTGCGTAGTGCGGCTGGGTGGCGGGCATAAATACCGAATGCAGCATCACCGCCGAGGGTGGTATCAACCAGAAATAACAGCCGTTGGACCAATAAAACTGAGGTTGGCGCACCGCATAGACCCACAACCCGCCGGTGGCGGCGACCAACAAGGCCCAGGCAAATAAATTACGCGGTAACAAGTTATTGCCCAGGTTAGGCAGATTGAATTGCAGCACCACAACGGCCATTAGAGCGCTGGTGCCCAGTAGCCAGGCACTGGCAAACCGCAGGGGCATTATTTTGATCCTACGGACGCCAAACCGGCATTTAGGCAATACCGAAGCCATTCACCCAAGTAGGTGTTGATCTGTTGTTTTTCATCCGCCTGGCGGCGCCGGTCTGTGCGGCTGTGACTGCCTTGGATCGGACGATAACCGTCAATACTGGCAATTTCTGCCATGCGGGCATCGTGATACATGCGCACGTCCAGTTGCGGCACCTGCAACCATTGCGCGCGATCCAACCCCACCAAGGTCACAAAGGATGTGTAGGGCGAACGCTCGGTCTCGGTCAATAAAATATGGCCCTGGCCTGGCACCCCAAACACCGCCTGACGGTCGTCGTCCAAGACCGCCATCAAACGATTAAGCAGCAAGTAATTTGCCGCCGACTCGGCCTGCTGCGCCGCCAAATTGGGCACATAGCGGCGATTGTGTCGTAGGGGTTCGAAACTCAAGCAATCACGTCCTGTTGTTGGTCTAGCCACATCAAGCTTAGCAAAGTTGCAGCGTTGTTGAGTCGCCCGCTGGCCTGCCACGCTTGCCATTCGCTGCGCGGCAGTTTGTGCACGCGGATGTCCTCGGTTTCGCTGGCCAGGCCAAAGCGCTGACCGCTTTGAATGCCCGACAGGTCAGTGCGCGCCAAGTACAGCAAAATTTGCTCGTCAGTGCCGCCAGGAGAGGGGTAGTAATTCACAATAGGCTCCAGCTCGGCGTCGTGGATACCGGCTTCTTCGGCCAACTCCCGCAACAACGCCTGCTCTGGGGTCTCGCCCTCGACATCCATCATTCCCGCCACGACCTCCAGGATCCAAGGGTTGTCCCCAGCATGATAAGGCCCGATGCGAAACTGCTCGATTAGCAATACCTCGTCGGTCGCCGGATCGTAAGGCAGCGCGGCCACGGCACGGCCTCGGGCGATGACCTCGCGATTAACCGCAGGCGTCAACCCACCGCCGAACAAGGCATAGCGGATTTTGTAGGCCAGAACCTTTAAAAACCCGTCCGATAACACCGCGGTGTTCAGGACCTGGACCGGATCTTTTTCCATGACAATTCTTTACCTGCTTTTTTACGGTTGGCTTTTGCTATCTGCAACTACACTAAGTAGGTTGACTGCTCGGATGCATCCGAACCAACTTTAAATGTGAGAACCCATGCGTTTAGTGATCTTTGGCCTTCTGTTGGCCCCCATCGCCCAGGCGAGCAACGATGATTTGTTGAGTATCTACCAGGATGCTTTGAAATCGAACCCCGCACTGCAATCGGCTCAGGCCGCACTGAGCGCGGCACAGTTTGACATCGAGTCCGCGAACGCGGGCCTGCAGCCCAAACTCAATGCCAGCGCGAACGCCACCGCCGGCGAGACGTTACGCAGCAACAGCCCAAGCTCGGTCGAGAGTGGATATTCCAGCGTTGACGGCGCCATCAGTGCCAGCATTGCGTTGTGGGGACCGACGGAACAGGCGGCCATTTCGGTCGCCAAAGCCGGCAGCGCATTGGCCGAAACCAGCGCCAAATCTGCCCTGAACCAACTGCAAATCGACATTGCCTCGGCCTATCTGGACCGTCTCAATGCCGAAACCGCACTGGACGCCGCGCAAGCCCAAGAACAAGCCGTGGCTCGCCAATTGGACCGGGCCAAAAAACGCCTGGAAGTGGGTTTGGGCACCCGAGTCGAAGTGGACCAGACCCAGGCCGCCTACGACAATGTTCGTGTTGGGCTGATCCGGGCCCAGGACAGTGTCGCCGATGCCAATGACGCGCTGGCCAGCGTGGCCGGCCGGCCGGTCGAGCGGTTGGCTCGGCTGCAGGAACAATACCGCGCACTGCCCTCAACGCTCTCGCTGGAGACAGTGATCGAACAGGCGATCAGTAACAGCAGCGCCATCACCTCGATCACCCAATCGCTAGAGTTAGCGCAAGCCCGTCTGGCGTTGGCTCAGGCTGGTGAGCAGCCCAGACTGGATGCCAGCGGCAGCTACAGCACCAATAAGAGCCTAGAGGGCGGTCTGTGGGGCAACGGTTACAGCGCCAAACTGACCCTGTCCTATCCGCTGTACACCGGGGGCAAAACCGAAGCGGACATCGCCAGCGCGGCGGCCAAAGTCAGCGAGGCAAAAGCCGATCTAGACCAGCAACGTCGTGACCTAACCCAGCAAGCTCGCAGCCTGTACCGAGCCATCAGCACCCAGGCCAAGACGGTTTCAGCTCAAGCTCAGTCAATCAAGTCGGCAGAAACCGCCGTCGAGGCCACCGAGGCCGCGTTTGAAGTGGGCAGCGGAGACATCATCGATGTTCTTAACGCTCAGAGTGATTTGTTCTCGGCGCAAAGCGATTTCGCTCAATCCCGCCATCAGCATGCCCTGCTGGTGCTGCAACTCGAGCAACTGCGCGGCGACTTGAACGACGACGATTTAGTGGCGTTGAATCAA
>CALKMT010000133.1 GCA_938091715.1 uncultured Litorivicinus sp. | reverse complement strand
GCAGGTGGTGGGCAACCGCATTGCCCAGTCGACGGCCAACGCCGGTAATCAGTGCATTTTTCATTGAATAGTTTCCAAGACTTCATCAAATGAGCAGGGGCCGTGGGCGGTTACGTGGGCGCCGTAGGCCTGATTGGTGGTGCGCTTTTGCTCAAACAGTGCGCGAGCATGGACTTTTAACTCGGACCCTCGCGCCACGACGCCGTTCTCGATCAAGCGCAGGATCTCTTGATATCCCTGCTCGGCACGCTCGGTGCTGCCACGGCGGTGGCAGTGGCTGGCGGCATGGGTGCGATATTCAAACAGGGTGTCGGGGTGAATCGCCAGTTGTCCGGCGCGCTCGATGGCGTCCAGGTTAAACAGGGTGTCCCCGGCCAGGGCGACGGATTCGGGCCAGCGTTGGATGACATCTCGACGAAATGCCAGGTGAATGGTCGCGTTCAGGTCCAGGTACTCCTGGGCAGACAGCAACCTGACTTGATCGGCGTCGCTGAATACCTGGCGCTCGATCAGGCCGGAGGCTTTGTTGCGGGTGATTTCTGCGTCGCCCGCCACCCCGTAGCGCTGGACCAAGGGCAGCAGTTTTTCCACCCGGGTCGGATGCATCCAATCGTCGGCGTCCAAGGGCAGGATCATGTCCCCCGAGCACCAGGGCAGGCCTGCATTGCGCGCGGCGTTGGGGCCCGAGCCTATTCCACCTTGGATCACGATCACGCCATCGGGCAGATCGTAGTGCTGGCCATCGTCGATGACCACGACAATCTCAATGTCTGAATGGGTCTGGTTCAGGGCACACGCCAGTGTTTCCTGATAATAGTCCTTGGCCTGATACAGCGGGATCAGGATCGAACACTTCAAAGGGCTTGCTCAATCGCACCGCGCAAGTCTTCAGGCGTCACCGCGCTTGGGTAATCGGCGATCAGTTGGCCGTCCCGGCCTATCAGGTACTTGTGGAAATTCCAGCTGGGATAACGACCGGCGCTTTCTCCGAGTGACTTAAATAACGGGTCGGCGCGGTCCTCGGCGGCGTTGGTGTGTTCGAACATGGGGAATTGAACGCCGTAGGTCAGGCGACAGAACTCCAGACTGTCCTGCTCGTCGGCAAATTCCTGGCGACCAAAATTGTCGCTGGGAAAGCCCAGGACCGCAAAGCCCTGCGCCTGATACTGAGCATGCAACGCCTCGAGGCCGTCAAATTGCGGCGTAAATCCGCACTTGCTGGCGGTGTTGACCACCAGCACCACCTGGTCTTGATAGGCATCACACAGGCGGATGGAGTCTTCCCCCGCCAGAGGGCGAACGCTGTGATCGAGTAAGGTTGAACAGGCCATTGCTATCCCCGGTATCCAAGTCAGTAGTGCTGCCATCGTGCGCATGATTATGTCCTCTGCTGCAAATTCAGTGCGGGAAGTCCTGTGTTTTTCAACCGCGGGATGTAAACTTATTTCGCCAGGGTCGGCGCTTGCTATTCATTGAGGTTTCTATGTCTCGAACGCTAGCCCTGGTCCTGGGTGATCAGTTGTCCGACGATTTGTCCGTGTTGGGGTTGCCTGAGCAGACCGACGTGCTAATGGCCGAGGTCGCCGAAGAGGCCACCTACGTTGGCCATCACCCGAAAAAAATCACCCTAATCTTTTCCGCCATGCGGCATTTTGCCGAGCGTCTGCGCGCCCGGGGTTATCGGGTTCATTACCATGCCTTTGACCCCGCTGGACCCGCTTCGATTGTTGATGCGATCGAACAGCACCGCGGGGAATATGATCGAGTTCAAATGACCCAGTGCGGTGAGTACCGCTTGCATCAACAGCTCGTGCAGGCCGGGGTTGAGTGCTTGGCCGATCGGCGGTTCTTGTCGGACCTGGACGATTTCCGCGCCTGGGCCGACGGCCGCAAGCAGTTGCGCATGGAGTTCTTTTATCGCGAGATGCGAAAGCGCTACGGGCTGCTGATGGAGGGCGATCAACCCACCGGCGGCAAGTGGAATTTTGACGCGGACAACCGCGAAAAATACACAGGCGCCCCCTCACAGGGTCCGCACCGCTTTGCCATCGATGCCATCACCGATCAGGTACTCGAGGTGGTGGGTACGCACTTTTCCGGCCATTTCGGTGAGCTGGACGGTTTTTGGTTTGGCGTCACCGCCGAGCAGGCCGAGGTGGCGTTTGAGCATTTTATCCAGACCCAACTGCCTGACTTTGGCCGCTATCAGGACGCCATGCGCCAGGACGATGACTGGCTGTTTCACAGCGCAATCAGTATGTATCTGAACATTGGCCTGCTAAGCCCCTTGGATTTGTGTCGACGGGCGGAAATGGAATACCGCGCCGGTCGCGCGCCATTGAATGCGGTCGAGGGCTTTATCCGCCAGATTTTGGGTTGGCGCGAGTACGTTCGGGGCATCTACTGGCTGTGTATGCCCGAGTACGCGGACATGAACGGACTGAATGCCGAACGGCCATTGCCCGATTTTTACTGGGACGAGTCGAAAACCGATATGAACTGCGTCAAGCAGGCGGTTCGCCTAACCCGTCAAGAGGCCTGGAGCCATCACATCCTGCGCCTGATGGTGACGGGCAATCTGGCCTTGCTGTTGGGGGTCGCGCCCAAGTATCTAGCCGAGTGGTACCTGGCGGTCTACGCCGATGCCTTTGAGTGGGTCGAGTTGCCCAATGTGCTGGGCATGGTGGCCCACGCCGACGGCGGTTATTTGGGCTCCAAACCCTATGCAGCCAGTGGCAAATACATCGCCCGTCAGGGGGATTACTGTGATCATTGCCGGTTTAGTCCCAAACAAGACGTCGGCCCCAAGGCCTGTCCCCTGAACGCCCTGTACTGGGACTTTATTGACCGCCACCAAGCCCAGTTCGAGCGCCATCCCCGGATGGCCATGATCTATCGCACCTGGGGCCGAATGAAGCCAGAAAAGCGCGAGGCGCTGCTGGCTCAGGCCGCGCAAACCATTGCCGGGTTCTATGGCCAGGCCGATCCGGCCATTCCAACCCTGGAGTTGACCTAATGCCCCGGGGTGTGGCGAAACAAAATCTGCCCAGCAAGGCCTGCCAAGGCTGCGGGCTGCCCTTTACCTGGCGCAAGAAGTGGGCCCGTGATTGGGACCAAGTGCGCTATTGCTCAGAACGCTGTCGACGGAGTCGTGGATGATTATTGATTGTCGGGATTGCCTGCGCCTGTCGGACAACCCCTTATTACAAGGAATCCAGCACCCGATTTTGGTCTGGATTTGCGAGGACGTGCGCTGGACGCGGATGAGCCCCCGTCGCCAGGTATTTACCTTGCAAGCGGTGGCAGAGTTGCGCGCTCAGGCCCGGGCCCTGGGGGGCGACTTGGTCATCCGTCAGGGAGATCGGGTGGCAGAGTTAAGCGCCTTGGCTCAGCAGTTGAACCTGGGTATTCGAGTCAATGCCGCCAGCGGCTGGGATGAGCGTGAGCAGGATCAGGCACTGGGTGCCGAGCGCATCGACGCGAACAGCCTGTACGTCGAAACCGACTTGCCCTTTGACCAAGTGCCCGAGCCGTTTACCAAGTTTCGTAACATCGTGCAGAAAAAAGTACCCGTAGCTGAACCGCTGGCGCCACCTGCCGCATTGCTACCCTTGCCCCAGGGCCTGGAGCCCGGCGAGCTACCGGCCATGCCCGAGGTCCCGGCCGATCCCCGTGCGGTGCTGCAGTTTGTCGGCGGCGAGACCGCAGGCCAAGCGCACTTAGCAAACTACCTGTCCGACCCTCGACGTCCGACGACCTACAAACAGACCCGCAACGGCTTGTTGGGGGCGGACTACAGCACCAAGTTCAGCCCGTGGCTGGCCCAGGGGACGTTAAGTGCTCGCCAAATTTGGCACGCCATTGGGCGCTTTGAACGGGAGGTGCACAAAAACGACTCGACCTACTGGATCAAGTTTGAGCTGTTGTGGCGAGAGTTTTTCCACTGGTGGGTCCAGCCCTGGGGCGCGGGTTTGTACGCCGCACCCGAGCGCTGTCAGAGCCGTGACGCTTGGTGGCAGGCGTGGGCAACTGGGGCAACTGGGGTGCCCTTTATCGACGCCAACCAGCAAGAGCTGATCCACAGTGGGTTTATGAGCAATCGTGGGCGGCAAAATGTTGCCAGCTTTCTGGCCAAGGACCTGGGGCTGGATTATCGCCTGGGGGCGGACTTTTTTGAGTACCACCTGCTGGATTACGACCACGCCAGTAACTGGGGCAACTGGGCCTATGTGGCCGGGGTCGGGGCAGACCCCCGGGATGATCGGTGGTTTAACGTGATGTTACAGGCCACCCGATACGACAAGCGGGGGGGCTATGTCCGCCACTGGTTACCCGAGCTTGAAACCGTTGAAGACCGCCAGGTGCATTGGCCCTGGGTCGCCGGCGGCCAGCCGCCAATCGTCGCGCCGGGTGGTTGGGACAAGGTCATTAACGGGTGAATATCGTCTGGTTCAAGCGCGATTTGCGCGTTCAGGACCATGCCCCGTTGGCCGCCGCCGCGGCATTGGGGCCTGTTTTGCCGCTGTACATTGTCGAACCTGAGTATTGGCAGCAACCGACCGCCAGCCTACGCCAATGGTGCTTTACCCGGGATTCGGTCCGGGCCTTGGCACAGCAACTGGCCGAGCTGGGTCAGCCCCTGTGGGTCCTGTCGGGCCATGCGCCGGATATCCTGCAGCGCTTGGTTCAAACCCATGGGGTGCAGGGGCTGTACTCGCACATGGAGACCGGGGACGACTGGACCTTTGCCCGGGATCAGGCCGTCAAAAAACTGGGCTTGCCTTGGCAGGAATTCCGTCAGCATGGCGTCGTGCGCGGTTTGTCGATCCGCCGCGGCTGGGCTGAGCAATGGGAAACGCTGATGGCCGAGCCCCAGGCGGCGACTCCCGCGCTGCAGGGCCCAGGCGCTGGTCCCTTTGAGCTGCCCGAATCCCTGCCAACGCCATGCCAGTTATCGATTGCCGTTCAGCCCGGCGGCAGCTTGGCAGGCCATCAGTTGCTGGACAGCTTTTTATCCCAGCGGGGACGTGAATACACACGGCAAATGTCCAGCCCACTGAGCGCCGCGGACGCCTGCTCACGCTTAAGTCCCCACCTGGCCCTGGGCACCTTGTCATTGCGAGGAGTGGTGCAACGCCTGCGCGCTACCCCGGCTCCGGATGCCCTGTGGGCGCGCTCGTTTCGCAGTCTGGACAAGCGCTTGCATTGGCATTGCCACTTTATGCAAAAGCTCGAATCCGAGCCTCGGCTCGAGCACGAAGCCCTGCACCGTGGGTTTGTCGACTTGCATGCCGAGCCTGCGGATCTGGAAGTGATTGAGCGGTGGATTGAGGGCCACACCGGCTGGCCCTTTGTCGACGCCTGCATGCGCTGTCTGAAACAAACGGGTTGGATCAACTTTCGAATGAGGGCGATGCTGGTGTCCCTCAGCGCCTATCACCTGTGGCAACCCTGGCAGATACCGGCCCAGCGTCTGGCCCAACGGTTTGTCGATTACGAGCCGGGCATTCACTACAGTCAGATCCAGATGCAGTCCGGTACTACTGGAATCAACGTTAATCGTATGTACAACCCGATCAAGCAGAGCCGCGACCAGGATCCCGACGGCGAGTTCATCCGCCGGTGGGTGCCGGAGCTGGCCGGTTTCTCGGCGGACTGGATCCACGAGCCCTGGCGCGCGCCGGCAGGGCTGCAGCGCAAAATGGGCGGCCCGGTGCCGCCACCGATCGCAGACCCAGTGCTGGCCGCTCGTCAGGCCAAGCAAAAGCTGACGGCCTTTATTCGGCAACGTGAAATGGGCGACGAGGCCCAACGGGTGCTCAGTCAACACGGCAGTCGGATGCGCCAAACCCGGCCGAAGTATCAACGGACGTCCACGGACACGCCTCAGCAGACATTGGATTTTTAGTCGGGCACACTAGCGCCATGAATTTACAGACCGCCAAGTGGCTGGGTTATGCCGGCCTGATTCCTTTTTTTGCCGCGGCGATCGGTCACTCGGCGGGCCTGCCCATGCGCCCCTTGGGATTGGCCTATGCGGCGGTGATCTTGAGCTTTTTGGGCGGCATCCAGTGGGGCACCGCGCTGCTGGCCCCAGTCGATGACGGCGCCCGATCCCGTCGGTTTGTTGCCAGCGTAATGCCTTCGCTGATGGCCTGGGTGGCGCTGATCCTGCCGTCGCCCTTTGCCCAGGCACTGTTGCTGGGCGGATTTGGCGGCCAGTGGCTGTATGACCAAAAACACGCCCTGGAATCCAACTGGCCTCCGGGCTTTGTCGAATTGCGCACGCACCTGACCTTGGGCGCCAGCCTGGCGGTCGCGCTGATGTGGATCTGAACCGCAAAATCATCCACGTGGATGCCGACAGTTTTTACGCGTCGGTTGAAGAGCGCGATGATCCGGGATTGTCCGGCAAGCCTGTGGTGGTGGGTGGCCGCCCGGATGGACGTGGGGTGATCGCGACTGCTAACTATGTCGCCCGCAGCTTTGGGGTACGCAGCGCCATGCCCTCGTCCCAAGCCCTGCGACTATGCCCGTCACTGACCTTTGTAAAGCCAGACATGAAGAAATACCGTGAGGCCTCCCAGGCCATGCATGCGGTGTTCAAACGTTATACGGATCTGATTGAGCCCCTGTCGCTGGACGAAGCCTATCTGGATGTGTCGGACAGCGAGTTACTGGCCGGATCCGCCACCCGTATGGCTCAGGCGATTAAATCCGAAATACATCGCGAAGTCGGCATCCGAGTGTCCGCGGGGGTGTCGATCAACAAATTCTTGGCCAAGGTGGCCAGTGACTGGGAAAAGCCTGATGGCTTGACCGTCCTGCCTCCTGATTTGATCGATGACTTTGTCGGTCAACTGGCGCTTCGAAAGTTTCCGGGTGTCGGTCCAAAAATGGCCGAGCGCTTGCGCAGCGATGGCTATACCCGGGCCCAGGATTTGCTGCCTGTGTCGCGACGGGCCTGCGTCAAGGCGTATGGGGCCATGGGGGAGCGGCTGTATCACCTGGTCCGGGGGGTGGACGAGCGGCCGGTCCAGGTCACCCGGCAACGAAAAAGTGTCAGTGTCGAGCGCACCTACTCTGAAGATTTGCCGGATCTGGCGGCCTGTCAGAAGGCCGTACAGTCGTTGCTGCCCGAGCTAGAAAGCCGCATGGGCGAGCATGCGGACCGTGTGCGCAGTGTGTTCGTCAAGGTCAAGTTTTCCGACTTTAGCCAGACCACGGCCGAGGGACCGCTCGAGGTGGATTTGACCCAAAGTACGCAGCAGTTTCTGGCCGAGGCCTATGCCCGAGGGCAACGACCGGTGCGCCTGATCGGGGTCGGTTTGCGCTTGGGGCCGATTGAGTGGGGATTGCAGCTGGATCTGGACCTGCCGGGCTAAACTTATTCCGGGTTTGGTCGATAGGGCAGATATGAGAATCGACCCAACTGCCACGCACCGTCCAACGGACGTCAACAACCCGCAGTCAGCGGGCGCAGATGCCCCGGCGGAAGTGGTTAAACCGGCCAGCGCCGACAACAAACCCAGAGATCATTTAGTGCCCGAGCGGCGCAGAAAAAACCGTCGTGGCCAAGGGCAAAAGCGTCAGGGCAAGGGGCGCCGTCAAGGGGAGCAGGCCGGCCCGCAAATCGCGTCTTATCAGCAGGTCACTGAGCACGCCCAGCCCTCTGAAGGGCCCCGGCGGCTGGTTGATATCGATTGCTAGACCAGGCTTTCGCCGATCAGTCGGACCTGATGCCCGCCGCTGGTGATGGCCTGTTCTAGGGCTTCCTCGGCATCGTTTTCCGTGCTGTCGCCATCCACTGACGGCGTTGCCAAGCCAATGCTGATGCTGACCCGGCCCAAGGGACTGCCGTGGTTGGGAAACTCTGCTTCCCACACCGACTCGACCAACCGCCGGGCTACGCTGCGACCAATACTCAGATTTACATCCGCCATGACCAGGGCCCACTTACCCGGCTCCAGGGCAAACAGACTGTCATTGGCGCGCAGTTGATTGACCACGGTATTGGTCACTCGCTGAATGGTGGCTTGCTCTTCGCTTTCGCTGTGGCGTCGGGCCAGACCCTCGAGCCAATCCAGCTCGATCAAGGCCAGGGTCAGGTCGCTGGCCAGTTCGAAATGATCAATCAGGTGCATCTCAAGGTGCATGCGATAGGCGCGATGATCCGGCAGGCCAGTCAGACGATCGGTCAGCTCGGAGGGGTCCTCGGGCAGGTCTGGAATGTCCGGTGGCAACAAAAATCGCAGGCTAAGGCGTGACCATTGATCCGAACCCACGTAACCGGCGAACTCGTCACCGCGAAAGACCAAGATGTGAGTCGTCAGGTCGCCAGATACGGCGGCCACCGCCTGATCGATGCTCTGGTGATCGAACATCTGTTGGGTGACCGGGGAGGCCGCTTGATCAAATCGATTGGGTACCGGAAAGCCCTGCAAGGCGGAAATCAGCAACTGACTGCAGTCCCGGCGCGTCAGCACTCGGGGCGCCTCGCTGGGGGATAGGCAGACCGCAACCCCAATTGGACTGCGCTCCAGTTCCCGCAGCACCTGGACCAAATCGGTAGACCCAGGCAGGACCGGGACGTCGATCGCCATAATATCCGCCAAGGTTAGGTGTTCCGGTGGGGCGACAGCGAGGTCTTTGGCACGTTGCATACCCTCAGAGTACTACTTGCGCGGCAATTCCGACAGTTTTGGCATGAATAAGTGTGGCTCGATTCGCGCATTGTTCAGGCTGACTGTCCAGTGCAGATGGGGCCCGGTGGATCGGCCGGTGCTGCCGATTTTGGCCACCGGATCGCCACGCTTTGCCCAGTCGCCTACTGCGGCGTCGATTTCTGATAAGTGGCAAAACATGCTGATCAGGCCCTGTCCATGATCCAAAAACAGGGTCTTGCCGTTGAAGAACTAGTCGCCCACGCCAATCACCTGGCCTGCGCTGGGGGCTAAGACCGGGGTGCCGGTGGGGGCGGCGATGTCGATGCCCGAGTGTGGCCGTCGGGGTTGGCCGTTGAACACCCGTCGGCGTCCAAACTCGCCACTGACCCGGCCTTGGGCGGGCAGGGCAAAGGGAAACTCGGGCATCCAGGGGCTGAAGCGTCGATACCAGTTGGCTTGTTCACTGGCCTCGCGGCGGATTCGTTTCAGGTTTTGCGTGTTCGGACTGACCTGCTGGCGGTTGGCCAGTTGGATGTGCTGCGTGGGATAGCCACGATCCTGAATCTCGAAGGGCAGCCAATCTCCGCGATCGGTTTTAACGCCACTGGCACCGGGCTTCTCATCCAGTGGGATACCAACATAGGCGACACCGTTCTGAATCCAAACCGGCAGGCCCTTAAAGGTCGCTGATTCGACGCCATCGGGCAGGGCAATCCGGGCCAGACCGCCCGGGTACAGGCCGGGTTCAGGCGCCGCTAGGCTTAGGGTCGAGACGCTCCACACGAACGCCCACATCCAGTGCTTCATGGTCTTGCATCCTTAAGGTGAGTGCTTGGTTCAATGCCAGTTGGGCTCCACTCGAGAGTACCTGGCCGTCTTGGTCCTCGACATAGGCATATCCGCGATTCAGGACGCTGTTGGGATCCAGCGCGCGCAGGCTGGCCTGTTGACGGGCAATGCGTTGGCGTTGTTGCTCCAGGTGTTTGGCGTGACGTTGGCCCAGCGCTTGGGTCAGGCGTTCAATCCGGTGCCGCTCGGCCTGCCAGCGGTGCCGCAGGGGGTTGGCTGCCAGGCGCGCGTCCAGGGCTGCCTTGTGCTGTTGTGCCAGACGCAGCTGTTGGATGGGGTCTTGAGCGCGCAGGCGTTGCTCGATGCGCTCAAGCTGGAGGCGGCTTTGTTGCAAGCCTAACTGGGATTGGCGGATCAGGTCTCGGCGGGTGCGCTCGCCTTGTTGGCGCTTGACCGCAAACAACTGGGAAGGATTTTGCAGACGTTGCTGGCAGTGTCTGAGTCGCTCGGTTGCCTGTTGTCGGCGGGACTCGATGCCCTGGCGCAGTTGTCGGGTTTGTCGCGCCAACAGCGCTTGCACATTGGCCTGATCGGGGGTGGCCAATTCGGCGGCATTCGAGGGCGTGGCGGCGTACAGATCGCTGACCCAGTCGACCAGTCCGGTGTCAATTTCGTGGCCAACGCCGGTGATCACCGGACAGTGGGTCTGTACCAGGCGGCGACACAGGGCCTCGTCATTAAAGGCCATTAAATCGGTCAGCGAGCCACCCCCGCGCACCAGCAAACAGACGTCCAGGCCGCCCTCGGCATCCATGCGGTTCAGGGCCTGGATCAATTGTTGCGGGGCCTGATCGCCCTGCACGCCGCTGGCAAAGATGCGCACTTGGGCCATGGGCCAGCGCAGGCGCAGGACTTGTAAAACGTCGGCCGCGGCCGCGCTGTCGGGGCTGGTGACCAGGCCAATGCGCTGGGGGAATTTGGGAATCGGGCGTTTGCGCTCGGGGGCGGTCAGTCCATCGGCGACCAGGGCACCGCGTCTGCGTTCAATTTCAATCAACAGTGCCCCGAGGCCTGCGGGTTGAATTTGTTTGACGTTCAGGTTGATGCGGCCTTGGCGATTGGCCCAGGCCACACGGGCCAGAACTCGAACCTGCTCGCCCTCGCGGGGCGCGGTCATTGCGACCATGTCCGAGGCCCAAACCACCGCGGACAGGGTGCTTTCCTGGTCCTTTAGATCGAAAAACCACGCTTTGGCGGCCGGCCGGCCCCAGACTTTAAATCCGCTGATTTCTCCCTCTAACCACAGCCATTGTGGAAAGCCCGCTTGCAAGGCTTGGCCGATTGCGCGGGAGACCTGGGTGACGGTTAAAGTTTGTTGCGTGATTTCTGTTGTCATTGGCTGTT
>CALKMT010000132.1 GCA_938091715.1 uncultured Litorivicinus sp. | reverse complement strand
GTTTCTTGATCGGCAACAAATAGGTGTCGCGTTGTAGATCTGCAAGGCATAAAAAAAGGCACCCTAGGGTGCCTTTTTTGTGGTGCACGTGACGTTACCGAGAACGGCGCTTTAGCTGCTGCAGCACACGCAAACGACCGGCCGCTTCGGCCAATTCTAGTTGCGCACGTCCGTAATCGAATTCGGCGGATTGCTCTGCCATTTCTTTACGAACTCGCTCTTGAGCTTCCAGAGCGGCCGCTTCGTCCAGGTCGGCTGCACGCAGGGCCGTGTCCGCCAATACGGTAACCGTATTAGGAACCACTTCCAGAAAACCGCCAGAGACGTAAAACACGTCTTCTTCGCCGTTTTCTTTGACCACACGTACGGGACCGGGCTGAAGACCGGTAATCAGGGGCGCGTGACCGGGCGTGATGCCCAGGTCACCTTCGGAGCCTGCTGCGATTAGCATGCTGACCGAGCCCTCGAAGATCGATTCCTCGGCGCTTACGACATTGCATTGCATAGTCTTCGCCATGGTAGACCTCCTTTACATGCTCTTCGCTTTCTCAAGCGCTTCGTCGATGGTTCCGACCATGTAGAACGCTTGCTCGGGCAAGTGATCGTACTCACCTGCCAGAATGCCTTTAAAGCCAGCGATCGTGTCCGCCAGTGAGCAGTACTTACCGGGAGCACCGGTGAAGACTTCTGCCACGAAGAACGGCTGCGACAAGAAACGCTGAATCTTACGAGCACGGTTAACGGTCTGCTTGTCTTCTTCAGACAGCTCATCCATACCCAGAATCGCGATGATGTCCTTGAGCTCTTTGTAACGCTGCAGAACCGACTGAACACCACGAGCCACGTCGTAATGCTCGGCACCGATGATCAAGGGATCCAGCTGACGTGACGTCGAGTCCAGAGGGTCAACCGCAGGGTAAATACCCAGCTCGGCGATCGAACGGCTCAATACCACCGTGGCGTCCAAGTGAGCAAAGGTTGTTGCAGGCGAGGGGTCGGTCAAGTCGTCCGCGGGGACGTATACGGCCTGGATCGAGGTGATCGAACCGGTCTTGGTTGACGTAATACGCTCTTGCAGAACACCCATTTCTTCGGCCAAGGTCGGCTGATAGCCTACCGCTGACGGCATACGACCCAGCAGTGCCGATACTTCGGTACCCGCCAGGGTGTAACGGTAGATGTTGTCAACAAACAACAGAACGTCACGGCCTTCGTCACGGAACTGCTCGGCCATGGTCAGGCCAGTCAGTGCCACACGCAGACGGTTTCCAGGCGGCTCGTTCATCTGGCCGTATACCAAGGATACCTTGTCGATAACGTTTGAATCGGTCATCTCGTGATAGAAGTCGTTACCCTCACGAGTACGCTCGCCGACACCTGCGAATACCGAGTATCCAGAGTGCTCGATCGCGATGTTACGAATCAATTCCATCATGTTGACGGTCTTACCTACACCGGCACCACCAAATAGGCCAACTTTACCGCCCTTGGCGAAAGGTGCGACCAAGTCGATCACCTTAATGCCCGTTTCCAGAATCTCGGCCGAGGCGGCCTGTTCAGCAAACGAAGGGGCTTTACGGTGAATCGGCATGCGCGTTTCTTCGCCGATGTCGCCTTTCTCGTCGATCGGCGTACCGAGGACGTCCATGATGCGGCCCAGGGTAGCGGTACCAACCGGTACGCTGATGGGTGCGCCTGTGTTTGAAGCTTCAGCACCGCGAGTCAACCCTTCGGTTGAACCCATCGCGATGGCGCGAACGATACCGTCGCCCAACTGCTGCTGTACTTCCAGAGTCAAGCCGACGCTTGCGACGTTTAGGGCGTCGTAAACCTTCGGCACGGCACTGCGGGGGAACTCAACGTCCACTACCGCGCCGATGATCTGAACAATTTTACCACTGCTCATTGTTAGTCTCCTTTTCGAGGGCCCGGCTTAAATAGCCGCGGCTCCACCGACAATTTCCGAAATCTCTTGTGTGATGGCTGCTTGACGCGCTTTGTTGTAGACCAGATTCAAGTCACGAATCAGATCGCCGGCGTTATCGGTCGCGGCTTTCATCGCGATCATACGGGCGGCTTGTTCACAGGCGTTGTTTTCCACCACACCCTGGTACACCTGCGATTCCAAATAACGGGTCATCAAGCCGTTTAAGACTTGTTCCGCATCGGGCTCGTACAGGTAATCCCAATTGGTGCCCAAGGAGGCCTCTTCTAGCTCGCCTTTGGCTACCGGCAGTAGCTGACGAACACTGGGCTCTTGAGTCATAGTGTTAACAAAGCGGTTGTAAACCACATACAAACGGTCAATACGGCCTTCTTCGTAAGCATCGATCATGGTTTTGACGGCACCAATCAAGTCAGCCAACTCAGGCGCATCGCCTAGGTGGGTGCTTGAGGCGACGACATTGCCACCGAAACTCTTAAAGAAAGACGCTGCCTTTTGGCCCAGCACGGCGACGTCAATTTCAACGTCCTTGCCATGCCACGTTCCCATTTCTGCGACCACTTTCTTGAACAAGTTCGCGTTCAAGCCGCCACACAGACCACGGTCTGAGCTGACGACGATGTATCCGACTCGCGACACTTCGCGGTCTTTTAGATACAGGTGGTCGTATTCGGGGTTTGCGTGTGCCAAATGGCCGATCACTTCGAAAATTCGGTCAGCGTACGGACGCGACGACGACATACGATCCTGCGCTTTACGCATTTTCGAGGCCGCCACCAATTCCATTGCACTGGTGATTTTCTGTGTGTTTTGGATGCTCCCAATCTGGGTGCGAATCTCTTTTCCGACTGCCATTTTTACCAGCTCCCGAAGGGGGCCAGGGATGCCCCGGCCCGCTTTCGATTTACCAAGTCTGTGACGACTTGAAGTTGGTGACCACGGTTTCTAGCTCTTTGGCGATGTCATCGCCATACGCGCCAGACTCGTCGATCTTGGCCTTTAGGTCGGCGGCATTGGCGCGGAAGTACTCGATTAGAGCCTCTTCAAACGCTACAACTTTGTCTGCGGGAACGTCGTCCAAATGGCCTTCGTTCGCAACAAACAATGTCATTGCCATATCACCAACACTCAAGGGTGAGTACTGCTTCTGCTTCATCAGCTCGGTTACGCGCTGGCCGTGCTCTAGCTGCTTACGCGTCGCATCGTCAAGATCCGATGCGAACTGTGCGA
Source organism: uncultured Litorivicinus sp. (assembly GCA_938091715.1). Lineage (GTDB taxonomy): Bacteria > Pseudomonadota > Gammaproteobacteria > Pseudomonadales > Litorivicinaceae > Litorivicinus. The sequence goes on along the minus strand of CALKMT010000132.1, from coordinate 4,604 downwards.
AGGCCGCCAATTCACGATACTGAGCCAGTGCCAAACGTACACCGCCACCCAACTTCTTGACCGCTTTGGTCTGGGCCGCACCACCGACTCGAGAAACCGACAGACCTGCGTTAATCGCCGGACGGATGCCCGAGTTAAACAGGTTGGTTTCCAAGAAGATCTGACCGTCAGTAATCGAAATTACGTTGGTCGGTACGAAAGCAGATACGTCACCGGCTTGGGTTTCAATGATCGGCAACGCGGTCAACGAACCGGTTTGGCCTTTCACAGCACCGCCAGTCAGCTTTTCTACGTAGTCGGCGTTAACTCGCGCCGCACGCTCTAGCAAGCGTGAGTGCAAATAGAAGACGTCACCGGGATAGGCTTCACGTCCCGGGGGACGCTTGAGCAACAGCGAGATCTGACGGTATGCCACGGCCTGCTTTGACAGGTCGTCGTATACGATCAAGGCATCTTCACCCTTGTCACGGAAGTATTCGCCCATCGAGCAACCCGAGAAGGGTGCCAAGAACTGCATAGCGGCCGAATCGGCAGCGCCCGCAGCAACGATGATGGTGTGATCCATCGCGCCGTGCTCTTCTAGCTTACGAACCACTGCAGCAATCGATGATTGCTTCTGGCCGACCGCCACGTAGATGCACTTAACGCCGGTGTCTTTTTGGTTGATGATCGCGTCGATGGCCACCGCGGTTTTACCCGTCTGACGGTCACCAATGATCAGCTCACGCTGGCCACGTCCGACCGGTACCATGGCGTCAATCGCCTTGATGCCCGTCTGCAGCGGCTCGTCAACCGATTGGCGTGCAATAACGCCCGGTGCGACTTTTTCAACCGGAGCGCTGCCCTGTGCTTCGATCGGGCCTTTGCCGTCGATGGGGTTACCCAACGCGTCAACGACACGACCACACAGCGCTTCGCCTGTCGGTACTTCAAGAATTCGGCCGGTGCACTTCGCGGTCTGGCCTTCGGCCAAACTTTGATAGTCACCCAACACAACGGCGCCGACAGAGTCACGCTCGAGGTTCAAAGCCAGACCAAACTGTCCGCCTTCAAATTCGACCATCTCGCCGAACATCACGTCGTTCAGACCGTGAATACGCACAATACCGTCAGACACCGATACGATGGTGCCCTGGTTCTGCGCTTCGCTTTTTACATCGAGGTTTTCGATGCGCGATTTAATCAGATCACTGATTTCGCTTGGATTAAGTTGTTGCATGCTATTCCTCAGCCTCTCTTAGGGCTTCAGCTGCTCGGCCAGCTTCGCGAGCTTGCCGCTTACAGAGCCGTCAATTACTAGGTCGTCTGCGCGGATGACAACACCCCCCACCAAGTCAGCGTTAACACTGACTTCCAGACTGACTTGCTTGTTCAGGTGGCGCGTCAGCGCCTCGCTTAGCGTGGCTTGCTGCGCGTCGGTCAGCGCTTGCGCCGATTCAACCCGAGCTACCGCTGAGCTATCCAGCTGACGATGCAATTCTTCGAACTGATCGTGAATTTCAGCCAGCAGATCCAGTCGACCATTATCGGCCAACACCTGAATGAACTGTGAACCTGCGTCAAACGCACGCTCACCGGCTAGGTCGTTTAACCACGCCGCTTTTTGTTCACTGGTCAATGTGGGATGCGCAAGTGCGCGGCGGCCTTCCGAGTCGTCAGCGATTTGAGCTGCAAAGCTCAACAATTCGCTCCAGTTCGCTAGATTTCCAGCGCCCTGTCCACTCGCAAATGCCGCTTTAGCGTAGGGACGAGCTAATGTGGATAGTTCCGCCATCTCGTCCTCTCCTTAAAGCTCTTTGGCCAGTTGATCGATCAACTCAGCGTGAGCGTCCGCGTCAACGGCTTTGCCCAAGATCTTTGACGCACCGGCCACGGCCAGGGTGCTAACTTGGCCACGTAGGGCCTCGCGAGCTGCGTTAACTTCTTGGTCAATGTCCGCTTTAGCTTGTTCGATGAGCTTTTCGCCTTCGGCACGGGCTTTGGCCTGCGCGTCTTCGACGGTTTGAGCGGCTTGCTTGCGCGCTTGCTCAAGGATTCGTGAGGCCTCTTCTTTGGCATCACGTACCTGCTCTTCGATCTTGGCCTGAGCGACGTCCAATTCTTTGGCCGCTTTATCCGCGTCCGCCAGACCCTGTGCGATTTTCTCCTGACGCTCGTTCAGGGCTGCCATGACTGGCGGCCAAACGAACTTCATGCAGAACCACACAAAGATGGCGAATGAGATCAGCTGACCTACTAGCGTCATATTCAGATTCACAATCGCTTCCTCGCGTTAGTTGGTTTGAGTAAATGAAGCAAAGCTTCGATTAGCCAACCAGCGCAACGAAGGGGTTCGCAAAGGTAAAGAACAATGCGATACCAACACCGATCATTGTTACGGCGTCCAACAGACCTGCAACGATGAACATTTTAACCTGCAGCATCGGAACCATTTCGGGCTGACGTGCAGCGCCTTCTAGGAACTTACCGCCCAAAATACCAAATCCAATCGCAGTACCTAGGGCACCGAAACCGATCAGCAAAGCAACTGCAATCGCAGTGAGGCCAACAACCATATCCATGTGTTTTCTCCAGTTTTCTAACGTTTAAAGGTTAAGGGTTACTTCGTTAATCAATGATGCTCGTGTGCCATCGCGAGGTACACGATAGTCAACATCATGAAAATAAATGCCTGCAATACGATGACCAAGATGTGGAAGATCGCCCACGGTACGGACAACGTGAACTGAATCCAGAACGGCATCAGCGCGATCAGGATAAAGATCAATTCACCGGCATACAGGTTACCAAACAGTCGAAGTGACAGTGAGACAGGCTTGGCTAGCAAACCGACCCCTTCGAGCAGCAGGTTAAAAGGAATCATCCATTTACCAAAGGGCTGCAGCGTTAACTCGCCAACGAATCCGCCGAGGCCTTTTTGCTTAATGGAATAGAAGATGATCAAACAGAAGACACCAATGGCCATACCCAGGGTCGCGTTCACGTCCGTGGTCGGCACAATCTTCATGTATTCAATGCCCAGGGCATAGGCAATGTTGGGCACCAGGTCCACCGGCACCAAGTCCATGAGGTTCATCAAGAACACCCAACAGAAAATGGTCAGCGACAATGGCCCAATCAGCGTGCTCTTGCCTGAGAAGGTATCTTTGATGTTGGTATCGACGAATTCGATGATCAACTCGACGAAGTTCTGCAATCCCCCGGGTACGCCCGAGGTTGCATACTTGGCCGCCTTGGCAAAGAAAAACACAAACAAGGCACCCAGGCCGATTGACCACAGCATAGTGTCCACGTGGATGGCCATAAAGCCCATCTCAGACGCCATTTTGCCCGTCATGGTGTATTGCATGTCATGGGAATGAACCGCGGGATCAAATCCACGGGGGTAGGCAAAGGTCCAGCCTTCGACGGGGTGCTTGCCGAACGTTAGGTTCGTCAAGTGGTGGACAATATATCCACCCGCAGTCTCTGCAGCCATTTAACGTCTCCGATTTGGTAATAATTTTTTTATTCGAGTAGCGGCAACCCCATTGGCTACCTGCATCGCCACCAGCGATCCAAACAACGCCGCCGGCACAATGGGCTCTACCCAAATGAACACGCAGACCAGTAAACCTGCGGTCATCAATATTTTTAGCGCCTCGCCCAGATAAAATGAGCGGACGATGTTCTGCGCGTTCTGCGCGCCTGCATGGCGAAAGGCCAGCCCTGCAAAAATCACATTGGGCACCAAAATCGCCAAACCACCGGCCAGGGCGTTGATTGAAACCTCGTTGGAAAACAACAGATTACAAACCGCCGCAATGGCAATCAGCAGTCCCAATGGCAGTGCTGTCACGGTATAGATGGCGGACATGCACGGACTCCCGGTGGCTCTTAGCGCTCGGGAGTATAAGAACATGCCTTTAATCAATCAATCGGTTCTAAGAAAGACTTTTGTCTCAGGTGTCAGACAAGCCGAGTTTTTTCAGCAAGCCCTGAAATTCATCTAGGTTGTTGAAGGCGATCTGAATTTTACCCTTGCCCTTTTTGCCGGCCTGAATGTCGACCTGGGCGCCAAAGTGCTCGCCCATTCGACGGGCCAGCGCGATCACGTCCTGATCCGGGGCGGGCTTATCGGGTTTTGGTTTGCCGTCATTGGCAATCAAACTCTCGGTCTGACGAACGTTCAAACCCAGCGCCACCACTTTTGAGGCCAATGCTCGCTGGCGCGCAGACGGAGCTGACAACAGCGCTCGGGCATGGCCCATGTCCAAGCTGCCGTCGTGCACTAGCTCTTTGACTTGCCTGTCCAGTGCATCCAGACGCATTAAATTCGAAATCTGCGGCCGCGACAGCCCGACCAATTCACTTAAGCTGGCTTGGTCCAACCCAAATTCGTTACGTAACTTGATCAGCGCTTGCCCTTGCTCGAGGGCATTCAGGTCCTGGCGCTGCAAGTTCTCGACCAAGGCCAGAGTGGCCGCGGTTTGATCCCCAACCGTTTGAACGATCGCCGGCACCTGGCTCAGTTCAGCTTGCTGTGCGGCGCGCCAGCGACGTTCGCCTGCAATCAGCTCAAATCGTTGATTGACCTCGCGCACCACCAAGGGCTGCATCAGTCC
>CALKMT010000131.1 GCA_938091715.1 uncultured Litorivicinus sp. | reverse complement strand
CGACACCGTTCGTCTGTACACCATGTTCGCCTCACCACCCGAGCAAACCCTGGAGTGGTCCGACGACGGCGTGGCCGGTGCCCAGCGCTTTATCAAGCGCCTGTGGGCGCTGGTGCATGCGGACTACACCGCCGGCCAAGGCGACGACGCGGCCCTGCGTCGTAAGGCCCACGAAACCTTGCAAAAGGTCAGCCATGACCTGGGCGAACGTTTGCATTTCAACACCGCCATCGCCGCGATCATGGAGCTGATCAACGCCATCAGCGCGCACACCGGCAGCCAAGCGGTGCGTGATGAGGCCATCGACCTAAGCGTTCGCATGTTGAATCCTTTTATTCCTCATGCCGCCCAGGCCCTGTGGGAATCACTGGGGCACAGCGATTTACTGATCGATGCGACCTGGCCTGCGGTGGATCAAGCGGCCCTGGTGCGCGACAGCATCGAGTTGGTGGTCCAGGTCAATGGCAAGGTGCGCGCGCGCATCGAAATGCCCGTGGACGTCGACCAGGAAACTGCGCAGGCCACCGCATTGGCCGAGCCAAACGTGGCCAAATTCATCGAAGGCAAGACCTTGCGCAAGACCATTCTGGTGCCAGGCCGTCTGCTGAACCTGGTGGCTAACTGATGCGCCGGATCCTGGCTTTGGCCCTCACCCTAATGCTGGCCTCCTGCGGCTATCATCTGGTCGGTCTGGACGCCGGATCCAGCGACCCACGACTGGTGCAACGCCTGGCGCTGGATATCCAAGACCCCTTCGGTCGTCAGGCCCGTCTGATCAACGAAGCCCTGGAGCTGCGCGACCTGGCCGGTCAAGGACTGACGCTGGAAATTCTCGAATTCAAACTGGAGCGACGCACGCTGTCCGAGTTATCCGACCGGGATGAGTTCGAGCTGCGCGCCAGCCTGACCTATGGCGTGCGCCAGGGGGACGATCCGTATTTGATCGGACCGGACACTCTGAATCGGGACGGACTGCTAACGCTGTTGGACAGCAACAGCGACAGCTTGGACGGTGATCTGGAGCGCTTGCGCAGTGACGAGTTATTCCGCGACCTGATTGAACAAATGCTAAACCGAATCAACGCGGCGGCCGATCAACTGCCATGAAGGTCACCCGGGATCAAATTGCCAACCGGCTGCAGCAGGACGGGCTGCCACCGGTGATCCTGATTGAAAGTAACGAAACCCTGTTGTCGATCGAAGCCAGCGACCTGATCCGCCACGATGCCCTGGCCCGGGGCTACGAGCGCCAAGTCATGGATGCCGGCCCCGGTTTCAGCGGCGCTGAACTGATCGAGGCCCGCAGCGAGCTGTCATTATTTGCCACCGAAACCCTGATCGAGTTGCGCATCCACAAAGACAAGCTGGATGCCAAAACCGCGAAGGCCCTGGCGTTCTACCTGGAAGATCCACCGCCGGAAAAGCGCCTGGTCATTCAGATGCCCGCCTTGCATCGGGACGAGCGCAAAAAGGCCTGGGTCAAACAGGTCGATCAAATTGGCTGGAGCATCGGTATTCCGACCATCACTCTGGACGGGTTTGACAAGTGGCTGCGTGGCGAGCTGAACCAGGCCCGTGTGCGCCTGGACGATGAGGCCAAAGAACTCTTGTTGGCCCGGGTCGAGGGCAACGCCTTGGCCGCACGCCAAGAAGTCAACAAACTGAAATTGTTCGCCGGCGATGAACAGGCCATGACCGCGCAACAGGTCGCCGAAATCACCAGCGAAAGCGCCCGCTATACCGTGTTTGATTTGGTCGACAATTGCCTGGCCGGTCAGATCGAAAAAGTGGTTCAGATCTGTGCCACCCTGGAAGCCGAGGGGGTCGAACCTTTGTCGGTAATGGGCATGATGCACCGGACGCTAGAGAACTTGATGGTGCTGACCAAAAATCCAAACGACTGGCAAGCCGCCCGGGTCTTTGGTCGATCCCAGGACAAGTACCGTCTGGCGCTGCGCCGACTGAATGAAAAAAGCCTGTTGCCGTTACTGCAACAGGCTTCCCGTGTGGATCGGGCCTGCAAAGGCCAATCCAATACTGCGCCTTGGTTATCGCTGACCCAATTGGCCCTGCGATTGGCCGGAGCTCACACCCCAGCCACCTAGACCGTTACTTCATCATTTCCGCATTCTTGACGGCGGTGACCGACGCCACGACTCGGCGATTTTGCTCGCGCCCCTCTGCGGTTTGATTGTCTGAAATCGGGCGAGCTTCACCGAAACCCTGCGCCGTGATTCGATCGGCCTGAACCCCGCGCACAATCAATGCTCGCTTGACCGCATCTGCTCGTGTCTGGCTAAGGTTCAGGTTATAGGCATCCGAACCGACGCTGTCCGTGTGCCCACCCAGCATGACCTCGGTGTTGGGATAGGTATCCATGAAGTCGGCCAATGACTCGATGTCCGCGGTGAATCCCGAGCGAATGCGAGCACTGTCGGTTTCAAATTCAACGTCCAGGTTAAAACTGACCACTTCGCTTTGCATGACCGGGCAACCCGAAGCATCCACCCTTAAGCCCGGGCCGGTGCCCAAGCAATCATCCTGGTAGTCGGCGACCCCATCTGCATCCTCGTCAAGCGCACAGCCCGAGCCATCCACGCCAGCGCCGGCCGGTGTGCCGGGGCAAAAATCTGCGCTGTCCAAGACGCCATCGCCATCGCTGTCCATTTCAGCCTTGACCATGGCCGGTGCCGCGCCCAAGCCAAACACCAGAGACAGGGTGGCCATCAAATCGTTCTGGTCCGTTTCGTCGGTACGAATGGCCCGCAGGTCGGCGCGCAGATCCAAGGCATCACTGAGTGAATACCGGGTACCCCCGCCAAAATTAAGAAACCGATCACTGTCCTGCGAGGACGCGGTGTCTGTGCTGAGTTCGCCAACACCGGCGGCCAGATAGGGCGACCATTGCCCCATACGAGACAGGTTATAAATGCCGTCCAGTTGGAAGGCGTCCAGATCAAATGACTGATTGGCAGGCGTTTCGGCGCTGCTGCTGAAGTAAGATCCCTCGACGCCAAACGGGCTGTCTGGGATATCAAAGCCCAGGCCAATTTTTCCCACCACGTCGTTGTCGACGTTGCGACCGCCGTCAAAGTTATAAACGCCCGCGCCGATACTTAGTTCGGGCGAAGCCTGTGCGATGCCTGCCAGTGCCAGCGCACTCACCGATAGTGCCAATAAAGTCTTGTTCATGATGATTTCCTAGTTAACCACCGATGCAGTGTGGTCCAGGAAACGCAGTAATTCAGCGTACAACAGTGCTAGGGGCCTAGTATCCTAGGGCAGTTAAGTGACGCATCAGGTGCTTAATCCAACGCCCGGTCAGCGCCGGTTTCCCGATCGACCCCAAGCGCTTTGCGTCGACCATGGGCAGCGCGGCATACCCACATGGATTAATCCGGTCAAAGGGCGTCAGATCCATGTCCATGTTGAACGCAATGCCATGAAAGGCTCGGCCACGTCGAACCCGCAGGCCCAGGGACGCGACCTTGGCGGCGCCGACATAAACACCAGGCGCGCGCCGTTTGGCATAGGCCGTGATGCCTTGATGACCCAGACAATCCACCACCGACTGCTCAAGCGCGGTGATCAAATCTCTTAATCCGATGTTGGCTGACTTGATGTCAATTAACGGATACAGGATGACCTGTCCTGGGCCGTGATAGGTGATTTGACCGCCCCGGTCGCTGTGGACCAGGGGAATATCGCCCCGGGCCAGCAGGTGCTCTGGCCGCCCGGCCTGACCTTGAGTAAAGACGCTGGGGTGTTCCACCACCCAGAGTTGATCGGGTTGATCTGAATCGACCCACTGGCGCATGGCTGACCAAGTCAGTGAGTAGTCCTCAACCCCTCGGTCAATCTGGATCACAGGACCAAATGAACTTGCCCAGTGGCTTTCAAGTCTTCGAACAAGGCTTGTAACTGAGGCTCGCCGGTGGCCAGGATTTGAAAGCTATGAGCCGTGTATTTGCCACCTTTGCTGGGCCGCTGATCCAAGGTCTCGGGGTTAAACTGATCGTCGTGCCGGCGCACGATCTCGATTAACTGCCCTTCAAACTCGTCCACAGAATTGGCCACCACACGGATTCGGTAATCGCAGGGGAACTCAATTTTTGGCGCTTCGGGCGTATCGCTCATTGCATTGCCCTCAAGACCCAGTCCATGGCCTGCTTCATCAGGCTGCCTTTGGGTACAGGCTGACTGGCCACGACCGGCACCTGGGCCAACTGTTTGCCATCCAGTGACAGCGTAAGTGATCCCAGGGTCTGGCCTTGCTCGATCGGCGCTGACAACTCGGGGGTCAGTTGCAGATCCAGGGCCAAGCGGTCCCGTGCGCCTTTGGGCAGCACTTGATAAACATCTTGAGCCGCTGCGATAGTGACTTGATCCGCCTCGCCGCCCCACACACGTGCAGTTTGGTCCAGCACCTGCCCAGATTTGTACAGGGTCACACCCTCAAAAAACCGATAGCCATAATTTAACAACTTAGCAGTTTCACGCTCCCGGGCGTCTGCGCTGTCAGTGCCCATGACCACCGTGATCAAACGCATCCCATCGCGCTCGGCACTGGCCACCAGGCAGTAGCCCGCCGCATTGGTGTGGCCAGTTTTCAGGCCATCCACCGAGGGGTCGCGCCACAACAGTCGATTACGGTTGGTCTGTTTTATGTCGTTGTAGCTGAATTCTTTCTCGGAATAAATCCGATACAAATCCGGGTGCTCGTAGATGATCTGTCGAGCCAGAATCGCCAGATCTCGGGCCGAGGTCAGGTGACCCTGATCCGGCAATCCAGTGGAGTTAAAGTATTGCGTCGGGCTCATGCCCAAGGCCTGGGCCTGGGCCGTCATCAGCTCCGCAAAGGCTTCTTCGG
>CALKMT010000130.1 GCA_938091715.1 uncultured Litorivicinus sp. | reverse complement strand
TGACCCACGCCCTGGCCTCCAAGCATCTTGAGGGTTTGTATTGTGCGGGCCAAATTAACGGGACAACGGGATACGAGGAAGCCGCAGCCCAAGGATTGCTGGCAGGCACCAATGCGGCCCTAGAGGCGCAAGGCAAAGCGCCATGGATCTTGGATCGCTCACAGGCCTACCTTGGGGTGTTAATCGACGATCTGGTAACACTTGGCACTAAAGAGCCCTACCGAATGTTTACCTCGCGCGCAGAACATCGGTTGTTGCTTCGTGAGGACAACGCTGACGATCGGTTAACCGAACAGGCGTATCGCTTGGGCCTGGTTGGCGAATCACGTTGGCAAGCGTTCAACCAGAAAAAGGAAGCGTTGGAGACTGAATTGCAGCGCTTACGATCCACCTGGGTTCAAGCCAGTTCTAGTCAAGCTGAGTGGTTGGCCCCGCATTTAAAGACACCTTTGAGTAAAGAAGCTTCGTTGGCGGATCTGATGCGCCGACCGGAAGTCAATCATCACCTACTGGATCAAATGCCTGACGCGCCAACAATAGATCCGGTCATCGCACAACAAGCAGAAATTGAGCTGAAGTACGCAGGCTACATCCAACGCCAAAGTGCCGAGATTGAAAAACTCAGACGCAATGAGAATGTTCAATTGCCCGTGGATATTGATTACACCCAGATCAAAGGGCTTAGCCACGAGGTGTGCCAAAAACTGATGGATGTGAAACCTGCCACCATTGCCCAAGCCGGTCGAATACCCGGTGTCACGCCGGCGGCCGTCAGTCTGCTGTTGGTACATCTGAAGAAAATTGGCCTGGCCGTCAAGGCGGCCAGTTAATGGACTTACAACAAGGCATCCAAGCCTTAGAGCTATCGCTGGATCCGTATCAAATCGAGCAATTAGAAGGTTTGTTGGACGGCGTCGAAAAATGGAATCGCGTGTATAACTTAACGCGAATTACCCAGCGCTCTCAGATGATCATTTTGCATGTATTGGATTCACTGGCGTTGGCCCCGGCGTTAACTGACGCTCCATTGTTGGATGTCGGCTCGGGTGCAGGGTTTCCCGGGTTGCCCTTGGCGATCGCTCGTCCGTATCAAGAGATCGTGTTGCTGGATTCGGCGCAAAAACGAACGCGATTTACCACCCAAATGAAGGGCCAACTGGGCCTGGAAAACTTGTCGGTGGTGACCGACAGGGTCGAGCTTTACCGTCCCGGTTACACCTTTGATCAGATAACCGCCCGGGCGTTCGCGCCCTTGCCGGATCTGGTCACCTGGGTCCAAGGGTTGCTGTCCCCCGGTGGAAAAATTCTGGCGATGAAGGGGCAGTACCCGGACAAAGAAATCGCTAAAACTCGTGAATTATTTCCGCAAGCTCAGGTAGACTTCAGCGTACTTGAAGTACCCGGATTAGATGCCGAACGACACCTAATCGAGGTTCAGTTTTAGGGAAATCCAGTGAGAATAGTGGCCGTAACCAACCAAAAAGGCGGCGTGGGTAAGACCACCACGGCGGTCAATATGGCGTCTGCTTTTGCAGCCACTCGGCGGAAAACACTGCTCATTGACTTGGATCCTCAAGGTAATGCCACCACCGGATCGGGGGTGGACAAGACCTCGGTGACCTATTCGAGCTACGATTTGTTGACGCATAAAGCCCCCCTTCGCAGCATTGTCGTAACACCCGAAGAGGCCGGCTATGACCTGGTAGCCGGCAATGGCGATCTAACCGCCGCCGAGATTGAACTGCTCAGCGTTGAGGATCGCCACTACCAATTAAAACAAGCACTGAATGACCATGCTTACGATGTGGTGGTGATTGATTGCCCGCCCTCGTTGAATATGCTGACGGTCAATGCGCTAGTGGCCGCCCAGGGCGTTGTGATCCCGGTGCAGTGCGAGTTTTATGCGCTCGAGGGTCTGGCGGATTTGCTAGAAACCATCGAGGACGTGCGGGCCTCGTTCAATCCCACCCTGGAAATCGATGGGGTGTTGCGCACCATGTACGATCCACGCAGCTCGCTGACCAGTGAGGTCAGCCGCCAGATCCGCCAGTACTTTAAGTCGAAAATGTTTGCCACCGTGATACCCCGCAACGTGCGACTGGCCGAAGCACCCAGCCACGGATTGCCAGCCATCCAATACGATCGTAAAAGCCGCGGGGCCATTTCGTACCTGGCGTTTGCCGGGGAATATTTCCGCAAGGTAGCCGCATGAATCGAAAAAAAGGCGCGCTGGGTCGCAATATCCTGCTGGATACACTAAGCCGAAAGGACACCGAAGCCCCGGTCGATCACCCCATCGAAGGCATTCGGTTAATTGGCATCCACCAGGTGGACCGCAGCCCCTGGCAACCTCGAACCCAATTTGATGCCCAAGCGATCACCGATTTAGCCGACTCGATCCGTCAGCACGGACTGATGCAGCCCTTGGTGGTGCGCGAAGTCAATCAACGATTTGAGTTGATTGCAGGCGAGCGTCGTTGGCGCGCCGCACAGCAAGCCGAACTGAGCCAGGTGCCGGCGATCGTTCAAACGGTTGGGGATCAAACCGCGGCCACTCTAGCCCTGGTCGAGAACTTGCAGCGCCAGGACCTGAATGCCCTCGAGCAAGGCCAAGCGCTGATCAAGTTACGTAACGAGTTTGGGTTGGATCAAGCCAGCTTAAGTGAATTGGTCGGGCTGTCGCGGCCACAGATCTCGAATTTAATGCGTCTGGATGCACTGGATAGGCAAGTCAAAGAGCTGGTGCACGACGGCAGCTTGGACATGGGCCATGCCCGAGCGCTGTTGTCAGCCCCGTCTGCGCGCCAGCGAGCGTTGGCTTCAAAAGTGGTGGCGCTGGGTTTAAACGTTCGTCAGACCGAAAGTTTGATTGCCAACGACGGCAAAGCAAAACCCG
>CALKMT010000129.1 GCA_938091715.1 uncultured Litorivicinus sp. | reverse complement strand
GCCAAGCTTAAATCTTGAAAAAGTCGTTTTGCCCGATGGCTTGTCCATGGCGACCTACCATCGGCCCGGTGTCGGCACGCCGATCCTGTGCATTCCGGGCCTGACCCGCAACCACCGTGATTTTCTGCCCCTGTTGGAGGTGTTGCCGGGCCGGCCTTTTTACTTGATGGATTTGCGCGGTCGCGGTCAGTCCGATTGGGATCCACAACCTGAGCGATACCAGCCCCAAACCTATGCCGCAGACCTAAGCCATTGGCTGGCGGAGTTGCCCGTGTCCGAGTTTGATTGGGTCGGCACCAGCCTGGGGGGCATTTTGACCATGGCCCTGGCCGAGTCGATGTCAGACCGCATGCGTCGGGTGGTCCTGAATGACATTGGGCCGGTAATTGAGTTGGATGGCCTGAACGCCATTCGCGCCCGACTCGGTAACCAGGGCCCCTTTGATGACTGGGCCAGCGCGGCCCAGGCGGTGCATGCGGGGCAGCTGCCGGATCATCCTAGGGAACAGGACTGGGGCGAGCGTACCCAGGCCCTGTGTGTCCAGGACGGCACCCAGGTGCGTTTTGATTACGATCCCGCCATTGCCATGCAAGCCAGCGCCGGCGATCCACCCGAGCTGTGGTCGTTGTTCCAAGGGCTGTTCGATACGCCGACCCTGATCGTGCGGGGCGCGCGCTCGGACCTATTTAGCCAGGCCACGCTGGATCAAATGCTGACGCGTCATCCGCAGGCGCAATCGGTCACGGTGCTCGACACCGGGCATGCGCCAACGCTCAAGGAATCCGAAGCAAAAGCCGCCCTGCAAGATTTCTTGACTTGAGTTTTGCGCCGCGCTGATCCAATACTGCGCCTCCTAGGGAGAAACAGACCACGGTCGGTCCGGTGCTCATGATTGAATGTCAGATGACCGAGTCGCCCCGGTGCGGCGTCCTTACCCTGCGGCCCAATGCAGCCATGCCTTGGCGCTATAACCTGTATGTGATCGGTTTATTCAGCCTGGGAATTCTGGGCTTTGGAATATTCTGGACCACCCAGGGGGTGGTGCTGGCCTTGCCCTTTGGCGTGCTCGAGGTCATCGGCCTGACCGCCGCCCTGTGGTGGGTGGCGCACAAGGCCCAGCGCGTCGAGGTGTTGGAGCTAACCGAATTAGAAGTCGTGTTTCGCTCGGGTATCAAAACCGTCGAGCGAGAATTCCGCGCCCCCCGGCTGTGGACGCAAATCGATATCCAACCCGCCAATCGCAAGATTGATGCGCCCCGGGTATTTCTGTGCTTCCGAGACCAGCGGGTCGAGGTCGGTGATTTTTTAAACCGCCGCGACCGCTACCGCTTGATCCGACAACTCAAACAACTGGTTAACGGCCCAAAGCGGCTTGCGGATTCTGAATAGCACCACCGCTGTTTAAATAAATAAACGCCTCGCCCCGGGCCAGCCTACGGGCCATTTCACGCATGTCGCTTAGCGTCAGTTGCTCAATCGCAGCGACCACTTGATCTCGGCGATCAAAGGCAAAGTCTTTCAGGCCAATGGAGCGCCAGAACCGCGAGCTGCGAGCGGACAGATTGGGGTCCTCCTCGGTTAAGTCGGTCAGGACGCTGTTTTTAAATTCGCTGAATTGCGCCTGGGTCATGGTGTCCACGTCGTCTTCAAATTGGGTAAAGAACTCAAAGGCGGCGGCTTCGATTTGATCCGGGCTGGCTTCTGGGCTTTGCACGGTAAACACCACCCCGGGCTGGGTCAGCATTGGCATGTAACCGGCAAACACGATATAGCCCAACTGACGTTCAGTACGCAGATCGGTATAGAAGGGCGTTTTGACCATCTGGGCCAGCAGCCGCAGGCGGGCTTCCTGTTCCGGGCTGGGGTCGGACTCACTCCAATAGGCAACCCAGGCCTGATCGGTATGGTCGGTTTCTTGTGTCCAACGCGTGCCCGGGGACGGCGCTTGAATCGCAGGCAGGGTGGCGGCCATGGGCTGGCTGACCTGCAACATGTCGGTCAGACGGGTGCCAATGGATTCGGCTTGGCCGGGCGTCAGGTTGCCATGGGTCAACAGATCCAAGGCCGCGCTGTCCAAGATCCGCTGCCAATGCTCCATAACCCGGGCAGGGGTCATGGATTCGGCGGCCATCAGTTGTTGCTCGCGAGACCAGTACCCCTGAATTAGCTCCGAGGGCAGGCGTTGCATCAGGCGTTCATAGGGCGCGTCCAGGGCTTGGTTTTTCAGCTCGCGCACGATGTCGTTCTGAATCAGGGCGAACACATCCGCATCGATCTTGGGTTGGCTCATGGCCTGGACCAAGACCGCCGCCAATTCAGGCGCCGTTTGGTTGTATCCCTTGGCCAGCACCGTAATGCCCGACAGGGTACGATAGACATCAAACCCAAGGCCAGCCACCAACGCCGGGTAGGTCTGGGTGTTCAACTGATCTTTGACCAGTCGAGCAATCATGCGACCGGCCACGCTTGCGCTGGGGCTGGCATTGGCGGATTGGGCACTGAAGCGCAGATAGATATCCGCCCGGGGTTGCTCAAACTGAGCATCCGACAGGTGCCAATGGGTGATGCCAGGTGCTTGGCGAATGATCTCGGGCTGGCCGTCGATTTGGCCCTCGCGGATCAAAGCAAACTGATCCGCAATAAAGGGATTGGGCTCAGGCAGGGCGGTGGCCAATGGGCCCTGGCCTGCTCGGGCAGCGCGCCATTGTGTCAGCCGCGACTCGGCAACCGGCGCTTGTTTAAAGGGCGTCTGGTACCAGGGACTTTGGCGGGTGCTGGTCACGTCGGGGCCGGAGTAACTCAGGATCATGTTGTCTGGCGTCAGGCGCGTGACAAAGTCCTGAAGCAAATCAGGATCGTAAGCGTCCCAGGCAAAGGCGCCGCGAATCAGGTCCTCGGTCGGATAACGCTGCTGGGCCCGGGCCATGGAGGTCGCGTGGGATCGAACCGGTCCATCGGCCAAAAACACGAACTCGTTTTGCAATAGCTGGCCTTGCTCTTGGTGGCGCCACTGTTCGATGCCCTGTTGCTCAATCAGGTGCAGGTGGGCAAATCCCATCTCGACGATGTCGTCGATGCGCTCGCGCCCCTCGGGGGTCAGTTCGATGCTGACCATAAAGGCCGCGCCATCGCTGTGCGAAATGCCCAGGCCTGCACTCAGGGATTCTGCCCAGCCCTGGGCTCGCAGTTGGGCAAACCAACTGCCCTCACCTTCGTGACCGATCAAGCCGCCCAAGTATGACGTCGGCTTGATGCGATACAGGGATTCGACCTCGGGGATGGGAAACATCAGGGTCAGGCTACGGCGGTCCCGCAGGCTGTTGACCTCGAGCTGCGAGGGTAAGTCTTCTTGAGTAAACAGCGGGCGTTGCGGCTCGATCGGGTCGTACTGGTAATTGGGAATGGTCGAAAACCGCTCCCGCACCCAGCGTTCAAGCTGATCCAACGGCTGGGGGCCAATGACGGCCAAGCTCATTAGGTTGGCGCTGTAGTTTTCCTGCCAAAAGGTACGTACCTCTTGGGCCAGGTTCTCGCCGTTCAACGTGCTCAGGTTGCCCACGGTAAATTTGGCGAACGGGTGCTCTGGGTTGACGATTTGTTTCAGCGCATCGAAATAGCGACGGCCGTCGTCTTGAATTTTTGAGGTGTACTCGCTGTGAACCGCATTGCGCTCGCGTTCGACCAAATCAGGGGTGAACAGGGGCGTGCTAAAAAATGGTGCGAATCGATCCAGGGCACCTTTGAGCTGACTGGCATCGACGTCGAAAAAGTAATTCGTGTGGTCATAGGTGGTATAGGCGTTGGAGCTGCCGCCGTTGGCGCTCAAATAGGCCTGATAATCCCCAGCAGTGGGATAGGGCTCGGTGCCCAAAAACAGCATGTGCTCTAGGAAGTGGGCCATGCCCTGGCGGGATTCGGGGTCGTTGGCGCTGCCGACCAGAACATCCAATGAGGCCGCCGCCTTGTCGGTGTCTTGATCATGAATCAACACCGCCCGCAAACCGTTGTCCAGCGAAATCGCCCGATACGACCGATCGCTGCCGGGGTGAACAATGATGTTGTCCAAGTGGGCTCCCTGTTGGCTGGCGTGAACCATCCCTGATCCACTGATACTAACAACGGCCGCGGTGAGGAATGCTGTAATGTTTTTCTTATCCGGTCTCATTTATATCGCTTCCCAAGATAATTACCAGTGATCGACGCCCCAACGTTCGGGGTTGGCCCAGTATTTCGGGTTGTTCCAGTCGCGGGTGTGGTTATAGCTGACCAGGTCGTAGCCATAACAGGCGACCTCGGGTGGTCCTGCCAGGGTTTTAAACCCCAGGGCCAGCATTTGGTTCAAATCCTGCTCGGTGGGCTGATCGATCCACACCGCAATTTGACGGGCATGTTGATTGCGCAGGCGCCCCAACAGAGCCAGCGACTCGGGATCCAGATGGTCAAGGCGCAGGATGACCCGTTCTTGGTATTGAGCGGGCCATTGCGCGACATCATTAGGCCAGCTCTGACAGTTCGCCACGGTCAACCCAATACAGGCCTGGGGGCCGGCTACCGGGGGCAGGGCTTGTAGCCAATGTGCCAGTGCCGAGGTCATGGGCTGCGGGTGAATACCCAGGTGTCGCCCTCGGACAGCGCGGCGTTGTAGGCGTAGCCGTCGGTATCAAAGGCCTTTAACTGCTCGGGGTCGGTCACTTGGTGATCCGCCATATAGCGAGCCATTAAACCCCGGGCCTTTTTGGCGTAAAAGCTGATGATCTTAAAGGCGCCGTTCTTTTCATCTTTAAACACCGGCGTGATCACCCGCATGGGCAAGCCACGCAGATCCACCGCCCCGGAATACTCGTTACTGGCCAGGTTAATTAGGGTGTCGGTGCCCAGGGCCTTGGCGTCCTGAACCAGCGCATCGGTCAGTTGCTGGGCCCAAAACTCGTACAGATTCTTGCCCCGGTTCGTGGCCAGCTTGGTGCCCATTTCCAGTCGATACGGCTGCATTTCATCGGTCGGCCGCAACAGGCCGTACAGGCCAGACAAAATCCGCAGGTGCTGGTTCAAATACGCCAGACCTTGATCGCTCAGGCTCTCGGCATCCAGTCCCTGATAGACGTCACCGTTGAACGCCGCCAGGGCATGGGTGCGGGGGTTTTCGTCGCTGCCATACAGGGCAAAGCGTTCGTAGTTCAGATGGGCCAGTTTGTCTGATAGTTTCATCAGCTTGGCGATTGAATCTGGGCTGTGCGAGCGCATGACCGCATTCAATTCGCTGGCCGCTTCAGGAAAGCGCAAAGGGGTCATGGGCACGTCGAAACGTCGCTGCATGTCTAAGTTTTTCGCGGGTGAAATAATCGCAAGCATGGTACCGGTCCTACTAATGTTCTGACTTAATGGTGTGGGCGGGCATAGACTATCTCCACCCCTTGAATAAACGCAGTGAAAATTTGATGTTTGATCAGTATCCAGCGATGGATGGTTTTTATGACGAGTGGATCGATGCCGCGGGCCAGCCACGCCCCATTGCGGCCTCGGTTTGGCAGGCGTTTCAGGCGTTGTCGCCGGATGACATGGCCGAGCGCCAGCAGGCGTTGGAGTCCGAGATCAAGGCTCAGGGCATCTCGTTCACGGTCTATTCGGACAGTGAAAACATTGACCGCGCCTGGCCGCTGGATCTGTTGCCGCGCATCATTGCGGCCAGTGAATGGCGGCAAACCCAGGATGGGTTAGAGCAACGCCTGCGGGCGCTCAACCTGTTCATCAACGATCTGTACAACGATCAACAGGTGATAAAGGACGGCATTATTCCGGCCGACCTGGTCCTCAACAGCGGCAATTTCCGCGCCGAGTGCACAGGCATTACCCCGGCCCATGGGGTGTGGGCGCATGTGTGTGGCAGTGACTTGGTGCGTGATGCCCAGGGTCAACTGCGGGTGCTCGAGGACAACCTGCGGGTGCCCTCCGGCGTGTCGTACATGCTAGAAAATCGCAATCTGATGAAACGCGTGATGCCCGAGTTGTTTCAGTCCATCGATTTGTTGCCGGTCCGGGGCTATCCCCATGCGCTGCTAGACACCCTGGTGTCGCTCTCGCCCCGGGGCCAGGCCCAGCCCACCATTGTGGTGCTGACGCCGGGTATCTATAACAGCGCGTATTTCGAGCATTGCTACCTGGCCCAACAAATGGGGGCCGAGCTGGTCGAGGGCGCGGATTTATTGGTCGACTCGGACGACTGCGTGTACATGCGCACCATTCATGGGCCCGAGCGCGTGGATGTGATCTATCGACGGGTCGACGATGCGTTTTTGGACCCCGAGGTATTCCGCTCTGACTCGATGTTGGGCGTGCGAGGTTTGATGCGGGCTTGGCGTGCGGGCAATGTGGCCATCGCTAACGCCCCCGGGGCGGGGGTGGCCGATGACAAGGCGGTGTATGCCTATGTGCCTGAGTTAATCCGCTATTACTTAAACGAGGCGCCCCAGATTGAAAATGTGCCGACCTATCTGTGTCAGCGCCCGGACGAGTGTGCCTATGTGCTGGCGCACCTGAACGAGCTGGTGATCAAGCCTGTCAACGAGTCCGGCGGCTATGGGTTGATGATCGGGCCGCACGCCAGCGCCGAGCAAATCGACGCCTGTGCCCAGGCTATTCGGGACAACCCCCGCAATTGGATTGCCCAGCCGATGTTGAATCTCTCCACGGTGCCGACCTTTACCGGCCAACAGGTGGCCCCTCGGCACGTGGACTTGCGGCCCTTTGTCTTGCAGGGCGAGCGCACCCATTGCACCACCGGCGGACTGTGCCGGGTGGCCCTGGTTGAAGGCTCCTTGGTGGTCAATTCCAGCCAAGGTGGCGGCAGTAAAGACATGTGGGTCATTGATGACGGAGGGGCGTCCTGATGCTGTCACGGGTCGCAGAGCACCTGTATTGGTTGGGGCGCTACATCGAGCGCGCCGAGGACACCGCGCGGCTGTTTGATGCCACTGCCAACCTGATTATGGATCTGCCGGAACACTCGCCAGTCAATTGGAATGGCCTGGTCGAGGCCGTGACCGCCGAGCGGGTCGAATCCGAGACCACCGAAGCCCGGGTCAGCCGTTGGCTGATTTTGGACGCTAAAAACTCAAGCTCGGTGCGCAGTTGCATCCACAGCGCTCGGGAAAACGGGCGAGTGGTGCGGGATCAAATTCCCAAAGATGCCTGGGAAAGCCTAAACCGGATTGACCTGATGCTGTCCGATCAGGCGTTAAGCGCCATGAGCCGCCGCAGGCGAGCCGATCTGTTGCGCGACGTAATCTGGGGGTGCCGACATATTAGCGGCGTACTGCATGGCTCTATGAGCCGGGATGAGGCCTGGCAGTTTTTGCGCCTGGGCGTCCAGATCGAGCGGGCGGATATGTCCAGCCGTCTGTTGGATTTTAAATCCACCTCGATCTTGCCGGATAACGAGTGGACTCAAGAATCCGATGCGGTGCTGGGTTGGATGGCCGTCCTGCAGGCCCAGGACGGCTACGAAATGTATCGCCAAAGCGTCAACAACCGAGTGCGCGCTGCAGATGCCTTGGGATTTTTGCTGTCCGACCGCAGCTTTCCTCGTAGTTTGACCCACGCCCTGGGCGAGGTCGAAAGTGGCCTGCTGGGACTGCCGGTCGATGCCGAGTTGCCCAGGGTCATTCGTCAGGCGCGCCAGTGGGTCGAGCAGCTGCCGGCCCAGCGTATGGATTCGGACGATTTGTCCCAGGCGATGGACCAATTTCAGGCCCGGCTTGGCTGGGTGCACGACTCAATACTGGATTCTTTTTTTAATCGCAAGACCAACTAACGGGAAAAATTTGCTCCTTGGACTTGACACCCTTATCAACAGTGGCGTCGGTAAGTAAAAAAGTCGGAGTAAATTTTTCGATATTTCGTTAAAACACCGTTGACAATCATAACTAACTGAAAAATATCACGTTTTAAGTGTTCAATAATTGATCAATCTGTCTCAAGCCCGCAGTTTTTGGGCCTTTTTATGGCTTACTATGGAAACTTTGCACAGTTTTATCCACAGGCAAAGTGGAAAACTAATTGGCAGGTAGAACGTGAGCGATTTGGCATGAATATTGTACTAAAGCGCCAATAATCTGTGATGGCGCCGGATTGCGAGTACTAGGGATCAATCAGGGGGGGATGTGTCGGGAAATGGTCGGAGTAGAGGGATTCGAACCCCCGACCTTCTCGTCCCGAACGAGACGCGCTACCAAGCTGCGCTATACTCCGATCGGCGCGGATAATACTCGCCTTTTGGTGGGTTGTTAAGTCCCAATTGTCCGGCGCCCGCGTGCTATGTTAAGCGCCCCTGTCATCGTCAGAAAGGATTATCGGTTGTCCAGCGAAGTGAACCTAACACCGCATGCCGCGCAAGCATGGGCTCCGTTGTTGAGCTTGTTAGAGGGCACCTCGGCTGAGCAACTCGAGCGCTGGCAACACGAGCTGCAACGACGCCTAAAGGACAACGGCGCCACCTACCGCGATATGCCGCACACGCATCAGGATCGGGACTGGTCGATGGATCCGGTTCCCATGGTCTTGTCGTCGACCGAGTGGCAGCACCTCGAGTCCGGTGTGTTGCAACGGGCCCAAGCCATCGAAACCCTGCTTGCAGATTTGATGGGTCCGCAACGGCAAGTGCGCGATGGCCGCTACGATCCGAAACTCTTGTTCAGCGATCCGGATTACTTGATGGCGGCGCACGATGGGGTCGGCCCGGATCAGTGGTTGAACGTGCTGGCCTTTGACGTGGCCCGTGACGCCGACGGGCGCTGGCGAGTGTATGCCGACATCAGTCGGCCGCCGGCGGGGCTGGGCTATGTATTGGAGCGTCGCTTGATCATGGCCCGGGTATTTGGGTTCTTGACCCGCCAGATGCCGATGCGACGACTGGCGGGCTTTTTTGCCGACTTTCGAGCCGAGATTGATCGAGCGGTGGTCGGCGATGGGCACGCGGTGATGCTGACTCCGGGCCAGCATCATCCGAGTTATTTTGAACACGCCTTTCTGGCCAATTTCTTGGACCTGACATTGGCCCAGGGCGATGACCTCGCGGTCCGTGATGGGTCGCTGTGGCTCAAAACCCTGGATGGCTTGCAGCCGGTGTCACTGGTGTTGCGCCGAGTGATGGACAGCTTTGTCGATCCACTTAATTTTCGTGAGGACTCGCGTCTGGGCACGCCGGGCCTAAGTGCGGTCATCCGGGCCGGCAAGGTTGCGGTTTGGAATGCGCCTGGCGCGGGGCTACTGGACAGCCCGGGATTCATGAGTCAGCTCGATCAGCTACAGGACGAGCCACTAATCCTGCCCTCGGCGGAAACCCTGTCCCTGGCGGATCCTGCTCAGGCACAGCGAGCCTTGGC
>CALKMT010000128.1 GCA_938091715.1 uncultured Litorivicinus sp. | reverse complement strand
CCGCCGTACTTAATCACGATGGTTTTGCCGGCGTGGCGCTGAAAGTAAGGCAGTGCTTCGATCAGCACTTCCGCGTTATGAGTGGAGTGAGCCATCAGGCAAGAGTCCCGGAACCAGTTATTAGGCGCAGTGTAGCACCTTAGAAATCCAGGCTCAGGTCCGGTGCGACCAAGGTGAGTTGGCTTTTGAATTGCGTTTGAATGCGCGCCAACGCGGCCTCGTCCGCGGCCTCAAAGCGCAGCACCAAGACCGGTGTGGTGTTGCTGGCCCGAACCAGGCCAAATCCATCCGGGTAGTCCACTCTCACGCCGTCGACAACGGACAGCTCGCCGCCCTCAAACCAACCCCGCTCGGCTAAATCGGCCACGATCGAGAACTTACTTTGATCGGTCACCGTCAGGTTTAACTCCGGCGTGCTGACATCGGTGGGCAGGTCGGCCAGGGCTCTATCGAGATCCATCGCCTCACGATCCAACAGCTCCAAGACTCGGGCGGCGGTGTACAAGGCATCGTCAAAGCCGTACCAGTTTTCCTTAAAGAAAATATGGCCGGACATCTCGCCACCCAGGGGGGAGTCGACCTCTTTCATTTTGCGTTTGACCAGCGAGTGGCCGGTTTTCCACATCAAAGGCTGGCCGCCGGCGTCGCGAATCAAGCCGCCCAAATGACGTGAGCATTTGACGTCGTACAAAATTGCCGCGCCGGGATTGCGTGACGCGACATCCTGGCCCAGCAGCATCATCAGACGATCGGCATAGACGTTTGCGCCGGCTGCGGTAATCACCCCGACTCGGTCGCCATCCCCGTCAAAGGCAAAGCCAATGTCGGCACCTGTGTCCCGGACCTTGGCTTGCAATTCGGCCACGTTTTCAGGTTTTGAGGGATCGGGGTGGTGGTTGGGAAAGTTGCCATCCACCTCGGTGTACAGGGCCTCGACTTGGCAACCTAGGCGTTCAAAGAACTGCTCGGCCATCATCCCGGCCACGCCATTGCCACAGTCGATGACTAGTTTTACCGGCCGCTGCAACGTGATGCGGTTGGCCACGTCGTCCAGGTAATCGGCAACCAAGGCACGCTGTGTCAGTTGCCCACTGCCGTCTGTCCAGCGCTGTTGTTGGATGCGGTTCAGCAACGACTGGATCTCGTCCCCGGCCAGCGTGGTGCCGGCAATCATCATCTTGAAGCCGTTGTAGTTTTTCGGATTGTGGCTGCCAGTCACCATGACCCCGGTCTGGGTCTCGCTGGTGGCACAGGCGTAATACACCAGCGGTGTCGGAATAATGCCGATGTCGATCACATCCAAGCCCGTGCTCAGGATGCCCTGGTTCAGTGCGTCCTTGAGCGCCGGAGTGCTGAGGCGCCCGTCGCCCCCGGTAATGACCTGACGTTGCCCGTGTTCGGCGGCCTCGCTGGCCAAGGCTTTGCCCAATGCATAAGCCAAATCGGTATTGAGTCCGTTGTCGACCACGCCACGCACGTCATAGGCACGGAACATATCTGGGTCGGGTTGGTAGCTAGTGTCTGGGGTCACGGGGGTCTCTTCCGGTTCATTCTGGGGGGCGGCCGAGAGGTCGACCGAGTCAGAGTTTGCCGGTTTTTCTATCTCAATATCAAAACTATTTGTCGAGAATTCCAGGGGCGCGAGTTCCGGACTCGGGGGTGGGATGTCGGATTTAGGGGCCGGCGGCGCTGGCGCTAAGGTGGGATCATTCGGCTGGGCATCGAGTTCTGGTTCAGGCACCTCGGCCGCTGGCATGTTGGTGGACGAGGCCGGTCTTGCGGTCTTATAGCTTAACGCCCGAGCAGCCTGGTCATACGTCGCCTGATCAAAGCTGGGTGCCGCCAAGCCTGGATCACGATGCGAAGCCAGCACGTATTGGGTCAGGCGCTCCAGTGCCCGACGGTGCCCGCGGTGGGTCAGGTGCAGGGCCGTTAACCCAGCACCCAAAGCCACCAGCAGCGATAGCGCGGCAATGCCCAGCGCCCAAGGCAAATTCAGTCCCAAGTTCGTCCCTAAGGTGTCCGCGGCACGAATCTGCAGGTCCCAGTAGGGATGCCGGGTTGAGCGACGAATGGGCGGCGCGCTGCCTTGGCCAACGGCCAGCAAGGTTTGCGGTTGGGCCCCATCAAAGGTTTGAATCAACTCGACCTGGCCCAAATCGCTGGCGGCCGCGATATGTTTGAGCGCCCGAGTTTGGTCGGTCACGCTGATCAGCGAGCCGATGACACGATCCTGCACACGAATCGGCCGGGCGATACGAATCAGTCGAACGTCTTGGTGTACAAAACTTTCTGGGGGTGGATTTTCGCCGGCCTGAACCCGAGCGATTAAATCCAGCGTGGCAAAGGTCACCGGCGGGTGTCCGTTGGGCTCCAGTTCGGCTTCGTCCAGGGAAAACAATCGGGTGCTGACGCCGCCGGGTAACAGGGCGGTAAAATCGGCTTCCAGGGCGAGGCGTTGGGCTTCGGGGATGCCCCGCAACAGGGCCTGTCCCAGACCCGGTCGATTGGCAGCGGCGGTGGCCAGCCGATCCAGTTGCTCGTTTTGTGCGTTGACCACACTGACCAGTCGGTCCAAAACGATGGCGGCCTGGGCTTGTTGGATGGCCTGCCGTTCGGCGGGCACCAGGACACCCATCAGTCCGCCGCCCCAAATACCTAAGCCAAGCAATGCCCCAAAAATTAATACTAAACGTGCAACCACAAAGCCCCCAATCCTGCCAGAGACAAGTGTAGTCAAGGTTTGTCGGGCTGCTATTGAGTGCCTGAGCTGCCGTAACCGCCGGCGCCGCGTTCGCTGCCCTCGGGATACTCGTCGACCCAGTTAAATTCGGGCATTGCCACCGGTACTAGGACCATTTGCGCGATGCGCTCGCCAATCTCGATGGTCTGCGGCGATTGCCCACGGTTCCACAGGCTGACCATTAACGGCCCTTGGTAATCCGAATCAATCAGCCCGATGGTGTTGCCCAGGATCAAGCCGCGTTTGTGTCCTTGACCGCTGCGGGGCATCAACATGGCGCACCAATTGGGATCTTGGACGTGAATCGATAACCCGGTGGGAATCAGCTCGCGTTGGCCGGGCTCCAGGGTCAGGGGGTGGTCAATCATGGCGCGTAGATCGACCCCGGCGGAGCCAGGGGTGGCCGGTGCCGGCAGGGGGAACTCGGCGCCCAGACGCGCGTCCAGAATCTTGGCGTTCAGTTTCATAAGGGAAAATGCTCTTGCAGTGTCGATAGGATTTTTTGTGCCAGCACGATTTTGCTGGCTTGGCCCAGGTCCAGCGTTTGTTGGGCATCGCACCAGTGCAGTCGATTGTCGTCCTGGCCAAAGGCCTGTCCGTCGCCGACCTCGTTAACCAAGATGGCATCCAGCTGCTTGCGGCTGAGTTTGTCCCGGGCATGGGCCAGCGCTTGGTGCGTTTCCGCGGCAAACCCAATAACAACCTTGGGACGCTGAGCGTGGCTGGCGACCTGGGCCAAAATATCCGGATTTTCAATCAGCTCGATTTGGCTCAGGTCCTGCTGACCCTTTTTCAGTTTCTGTTCGGCCACCAGTCGAGGGCGATAATCCGACACCGCCGCACAGCCAACAAACAAATCGCATTCAATGTTGCCCAAGGCGGCGTGCAGCATGTCCTCGGCGGAGGTCACCGACACGCCTGTCACGCCCTCGGGCATGGCCAGTGCGGTGGGGCCACTGATCAGCGTGACCCGAGCGCCAGCATCCCGGGCAGCACAAGCCAGCGCATAGCCCATTTTGCCGCTGGAATGATTGGACAAATAGCGCACGGGGTCGATGGCTTCTCGGGTGGGGCCGGCGGTGATAACTACCCGCTTGCCCTCGAACAAGCGTGGGGCCAGGGCGTCTTCAATCGCGGATTGCAGAGCCTCGGGCTGGCGCATGCGCCCCAGGCCAACGTCGCCGCAGGCCTGTTCGCCGGCATCCGGGCCGTGCACCGTGATGCCGCGTTGAATTAGGGTGGCTAGGTTTGCTTGGGTCGAGGCCTGGGCCCACATTTGCTGGTTCATGGCCGGGGCAATGTGCACTGGGGCGGGCGTGGCCAGCACCAGCGTGGTCAGCAGATCATCGCCCCGTCCGGCGGCCAGACGGGCCATGCAGTCGGCGGTGGCGGGGGCAATCAAGATCAGCTCGGCCCAACGAGCCAGTTCAATGTGACCCATGCCGGCTTCGGCCTCTGGGTCCAGCAGGCTATCGCGCACTGGATGGCCGCTGAGGGCTTGCAGGGTCAGCGGTGTTACGAACGCCTTGGCGGCTTCGGACAGGACGACCTGCACCTGAGCACCGGCCTTGGTCAGGGAGCGCACCAGCTCAGCGGCTTTATAGGCGGCAATGCCTCCGGTGACGCCCAAGATGACGCGACGGTTGGATAATACGTACCCCACAAGACTCCCTTGTCTGACTTAAACCTTGAGCGTGACCCACAGAATACGCGTCTACGACATAGGGAGCCAATAATGATGAAGTCGAGTTGTATCGAGCGCTTAACCAAGCTCGGACCTAGCAGCCTTACGGACGATGAGCTGGCGCTGGTGGCCTTTGATCAGCCGTGTAATTGCACTCAAGCCGAACGCAACGCCTTGGTGCAGGGCAGTCGCTTGGGGGTGCCGACGCAGGTCAGCTTTGAGCGCTGGGCGAGTTTGCTGGCCTGGCATCATTTGAAACTGCGCTGGCTGGGCCAAGACGTCTCGCGCCAAGCCTTGACCCATCCTGGGCAGGTTAAAGAGTACTTGCAGCATCGCTTGGGCGGCTTGGGTCAAGAGCAAGTGCTGGCGTTGTTCTTGGATTCTTCTTTGCATCTGGTCGAGTGTCGCGTACTGTCCATCGGCACAATCAACGAAGCGCGGGTGTATCCCCGCGAACTGGTGCGCGGTGTGATCGAAAGCGGCGCGACCTCGGTCATATTGGCCCATAACCATCCCAGCGGTCAGTTGCGCGCTTCGGCATCGGACATTGCGTTGACGGATCGGTTAACCCAGGTACTAAAAGGGTTGGATGTTGAGTTGGTGGATCATTTTGTCGTCACAGCACAGGGCATTTGTTCCATCAAGGCGCAGAATAAAGCCGCGTGAGGGGTTGAGCTTTGCTTTGTGGCTTGGTATCTTCTCGCGCCATTTTTAAGGTTGACCGCCCAGCGCGTCAGCGGGGCTGGCCGCCCGAATTAAGCCAGAACTTATAGAGAGGACCCTCATGTCAAAGGTGTGCCAAGTGACCGGCAAGCGGCCTGCTACCGGTAACAACGTATCGCACTCAAAAATCAGAACGCGTCGTCGTTTTTTGCCCAATCTGCAGTACCACAGATTTTGGGTTGCGACTGAAAACCGTTTTGTTCGCCTGCGAGTTTCAAGCAAAGGTATGCGTATCATCGACAAGAAAGGCATCGATGCCGTTTTGTCCGATCTGCGTGCCCAAGGCCAAAAAGTTTAAGGAGCAGTAGAGATGCGCGATAAAATTAAGCTGGTTTCGAGTGCCAACACTGGTCACTTCTACACCACCACCAAGAACAAACGCACCATGCCCGAAAAGATGGAAATCAAAAAGTTTGATCCCGTCGTTCGTCAGCATGTCATCTACAAAGAAGCCAAGATCAAGTAAGGCTTTGCAGTAGAGCGAAAAGCCCCCACACTTTTGGGGGCTTTTTTTTGCAGGAAAGAAATCCATGCCAGAGTTGCCAGAGGTCGAGACCACCACTCGGGGCTTGTCGCCGCACCTATGCGGACAGGACATCGCTGCCTTTGAGATTCGGGATAGCCGGCTGCGTTGGCCTGTGGATGGCGAACTGTCTGATCGCCTGGTGGGCGATCAGATCCTGCGCCTTGAGCGCCGCTCAAAACTGATGTTGGTGCACCTGGCGTCGGGATTCAGTCTGATTTCGCATTTGGGTATGAGCGGCTCCTGGCGGATCTGCGATCCTCGCGAGGCGCTGAAAAAACACGACCATTTATTACTGACCCTGGCCAGCGGCCGGCAAGCGCGCTATCACGATCCCCGGCGCTTTGGCAGTTTTGAAGCCTGTTTAACCGGCGATTTGTCCAGCCATCCGCGCTTGGCTGGGTTGGGGCCTGAACCCTTGACCCATGACTTTGATGGACATCGATTGTTCGAGCGCAGTCGCGGCAAGAAAGGCCCGGTTAAGCCCTTTATTATGGATAACGCGGTGGTCGTCGGGGTCGGCAACATATACGCCACCGAGGCGTTGTTTGCTGCGGGCATCGCGCCCAATCGCCCCGCGGGTCGTATTAGCCTGATGCGCTATTTGACCCTGGCGGATGAGATCAAAACCGTGTTGCACCGGGCGATCGACCAAGGCGGATCCACGTTACGGGACTTCGTTAATTCCGACGGGCAGCCAGGGTATTTTGCGCAAACCTTGCAGGTTTATGGACGTACGGGTGAGGGGTGCCTGCACTGTCAGACGCCGCTAAAGACCGCCACGGTCGGTCAGCGCACCTCGGTTTGGTGCCCAAGCTGTCAGCGTTAGGTAATGCGCTGATATTTGGCCATCAGTTGGTCGTGGTCTTCTACGTGGTTTGGGTCTTTGGGGATGCAATCCACCGGACAGACTTGCTGGCACTGGGGTTCGTCAAAATGTCCGACGCATTCGGTACACAGGTTGGGGTCGATGATGAAAATCTCTTCCCCGGGGCTGATCGCGTTGTTCGGGCACTCGGGTTCACAAACGTCACAATTGATGCAGTCGTCGGTGATGTACAAAGCCATTAGTTTTGATATGCCTCTTTGAGTGCCTGGGCCACGTTGGGCGTCACGAACTGATTGATGTCACCCCCTAAGCGGGCAACCTCTCGAACTAAAGTAGAAGAAATATAACTGAAACGCTCGACCGGTGTCAGAAAGAGTGAGTCCAATTCCGGTTCGAGTGCCCGGTTCATGTTGGCCAGTTGTAGCTCATATTCAAAGTCAGCCACCGCCCGCAGGCCTCGCAAGAGCACCTTGGCATTGTGTTGCTTGGCAAATTTGGCCAGCAGTCCGCTGAAGCCAGTGACCACGATATTGTCCAGGTGTTTCAGCGCGTCCTCGGCCAGGCGCACCCGGGTCTGCAGATCGAACAAGGGCTGTTTGTTGGGGCTTTCGGCGACCGAGACCACAACGGTGTCAAACAGCACACTGGCCCGCTCGACGACATGGACGTGCCCCAAGGTGATGGGATCGAAGGTGCCAGGGTACAGGGCCACGACGCTCATTTGAGGTCTCCTAGGTGCGAGGTCAAAAAGTCCACGGCGCGCTGCTCGGCATAGTACTGGGCCTGCCAGGGCCATGGGCCATGCACAAAGCCTACATGGCCTCCTCCCCGGGTCAATTCAAACTCGCACGACTTTGGCAGGGGGGTTGGGGGGCGCGCGTGGTCCACAAACAGCGGGTCATCATCCGCTTGCAGCATCAATAGCGGAGCTTGCACATGGTCAAGCACCTGGGCCGGATCGACCCCGCGGTACAGATCCATGGCGTCCTGAAAACCGTTTAAAGGCGCAGTTAAGCGATCGTCAAAGGCCTGAAAGGTGCGCAGTCGGGATAATTCTGAATCCCCCGGATAACGGTGCGCCCAGTCGGCGCCCATGGCTTGACCATAGGCGCGCTTGCGCCGTGCCATATGACGCAAACGGTGTAACAAATAGTGGCGATAGATTCGCCCTCGGGGGCCGTCGAGATGCGCCACGTTGTCGACAAAACCAAAGGGGCAACTGACGGCAACCGCCGCCTGAATGCCTGGGGCGCTGCGGCCGAGGGTGTTGACCAACATGGCAGCCCCAAGCGAGAACCCCACGGCCACCATGGGCCGCGCACCTGCGGCCTGAATCAGATCCTGGACATCGCAGTAGCGACCACCGTGGTAGGTATCCCCTCTCAAGTTCGGGCGTCCGGCCCCTCGGGCGTTCCAAGCCCAGGTGGAAAAGCCGGCGCGGTTTAATGCGCGCTGCATTCCCCGCACGTACAGCGACTCGGCACAGCCGCCGAGGCCGTGCAATATCAAGGCCAAGGGTGCGCCCTGTTCAACCGTTTTGACTTCCAGACGATCCCCGTCGCGGGTTTCGATGTGACGCCAAACGCCCGGGTTGGGCAGGTAGCGAAAACGGGTGGGTAACACGGATTGCGCATGCCGGTTGGCCAGCCACCAGGGCGCGCGATAGCTCAAGCGCGCTCCAGCAAGCACAAGTGCTCTTGGCCGGCTTGAGTGCGCTTTAACTCAATCCAGCCAGAGGGGAGGGTCACGCCCTTTTCGTGCTCAACCGCCACCATGGCGCCGTCGGCCAAGAGCGGTGCGATTCTTTCTAGCGCAGGCGCGACCATGGACCGCCCAAAGGGTGGGTCGATGAAGACCAGATCAAAGGGGCCAGCTAAGGCCAAGCTTAGTCCATTGCCCTGATGCACTTGCAAGCCCTCTAACCGCCAGTCTGCGGCGGTGTCGCGTAAGGCCTGGGCCAAATCGCGATCCTGTTCAACCGCATCAACCGAGCCCGCACCCCGGGACAGGGCCTCGAGGGACAAGCCTCCGGCACCGGCAAACAGATCCAGCACACGCTGATTTTCAAGCCAGCCTTGCAACCAGTTAAACAGCGTTTCGCGAACTCGCGAGGGCGTTGGCCGCAAGCCGGGTTGGTTGGGCAGGGTCAGTTTGCGACCGCGCAGGCTGCCGCCTGAGATGCGCAGGGTTAGGGTGTCAGCCATGGGGACAGCTCTTGAAACGTTAGAGATTGCAGGGTGTTGACCGTTTGTTGCGGCCAGGCGAGGGGTAAGTTTTCCAAGGCCATGCGCTCCAGCAGGGCGATCTGTGCATCGTTGCCGCCGCTGGCCTGGGTTAATTGCTCAATCAGGCGCAGGCGCTGGCCGTCAAATTGGGCTTCGGGGCTGGCCTGCTCGGCCAGTCTGGATGCCAACACCCGTTGAATAAAATCGTCTTGCGCTCTGGGCCGGGGCAGATTCGCTTGGGGTGATAGGCGGCTGATCGCAGACTCCCATTGGGCCAGCTCAATGTCATGCATGACCACCAGCGCATGGACAGGGGCCGGCCAGTCCTGTGTCAGCCAGTCACTGGGTCCACGAATGCGTAACGCCTGCATCGGGCCCAGGTCTCGGATCTCGACCACGGCCTCGGGGAACCTTTGATTCAGTGCCTGTTGCCAGGGGGTGGGTTGGTCAGTAATCAGACTAATCAGGCGTGCCTTGGGGTCCAGCAACCACAGGGCATGATCTGCTTTGGTGGGTTGCTGATCGGGCCCTGGGGCCGTCAGGTTCAAGATCAGAATCAGCGCCATCAGCACCGGGATCATTAACCACAGCATGCCCCGGCTGGGTTTCAGCCGCAGGGCGAGTGCGTTGTCAGATTTGTCCTGTTTTTTCACGGTGCGATGGTAACATGTGGCGCTCAGATTTAAGGGGAATGAATCGTTGCAAAGCTTGATGGAGTTTGCGCCCTATGCGGTGGGCGTATTGATGGGCATTGGCCTGGTGGTGTGGATTGCCAAGCGGGCTCGTCAGGCCGATCAGCCGACCCCCTCGGTCCCAGCCGTCAAGCGCGAGCCTGCTGCGGCCAGTGAACCTGGCCAGGTTGCGACAAAAGCCGCTGAGCCCGTCGAGGACAGCCAGTGGCGTCAACGTTTAAGTGGCGGTTTGACACGCACCCGGGGTGCGTTCGCTGGCCTGGGCCAACTGTTGCAGGGCGAATTCACGGACGAACTCGAGGAAGAGATCGAGGACGTCTTGCTAAGCAGTGATCTGGGTATGGCGGTGACCCAAAAAGTCATCGCCAGCTTGCGTGCAGCGGTCAAGGACAAAGGCCTAAAAGGCGATCAAATCCACGCGGAGCTGCGGGCTCAGTTAAGCCAGATCCTGCAGCCATCCCAACGCCAGTGGACCCCGGGCCAGGGCACCCAAGTGGTCATGATGGTCGGGGTTAATGGCGCGGGCAAAACCACCACGCTGGGCAAGCTGGCCGCCAAACACAAAGCCGCTGGGCGCAGCGTCACCATCGCCGCCGGGGATACCTTTCGTGCGGCAGCGGTCGAGCAGCTAAAAGCCTGGGGCGAGCGGGCCGAGGTGCCAGTGATTGCCCAGGATACCGGGGCGGACAGCGCCTCGGTTATCTTTGACGCCTTGGCCAGTGCCCGAGCCAAAGGGGTAGATATCTTGCTGGCCGATACCGCCGGCCGCTTGCAGAACAAAGACCACTTAATGGACGAGCTGTCCAAAGTCGTTCGGGTGCTCAAAAAACAAGATCCCGAAGCCCCGCACGAAGTGCTGTTGGTACTTGACGCGGGCACGGGGCAAAACGCCTTAAGCCAGGCTGAGCTGTTTACCCAAGCCGTAGGCGTCACAGGTTTGGTGCTAACCAAGTTGGATGGCACCGCCAAGGGCGGCGTAGCCTTTGCGGTTGCGGAACAAATGGGCCTGCCGATCCGATACGTCGGCGTCGGCGAGGGGATTGCGGATCTGCAACCCTTCGACGCCGAGGCCTTTGTGGCCGCCTTGTTCGAGCAGGACAACGCATGATCCAGTTTGAAAATGTCACCAAACGCTACGGCCAACGTTTGGCCCTGGACGAGGTGACTTTTTCGCTAGACCCTGCCGAGATGGCCTTTTTGGTTGGCCACAGTGGCGCCGGCAAGTCCACCTTGCTGCGTCACTTGGTGTGCCTAGAGGCGCCCAGTGAGGGCCGAGTCATGGTTGGCAATTTTGATTTGCGGCGCCTCAGCGCCGATCAGTTGCCGATGTTTCGCCGCAAGGTCGGGGTGGTGTTCCAAGACCCGCAATTGCTGCCCGACCGGTCGGTGTTCGACAATGTGGCCTTGCCCCTGCGGGCCGCCGGCTTTGATCGCAAGGTCATACCCGGCCGAGTCAAAGCGGCCTTGGATCAAGTCGAATTGAGCCACTTAAACGGCGCCTTGCCCGGCGAGTTATCCAGCGGACAACGCCAGCGAGTTGGGATTGCTCGGGCGGTGGTGCACAAGCCTGCCCTTTTGTTGGCGGACGAACCGACGGGTAACCTGGACCCCGAGCTGTCGAAAAAGATCATGAAGCTCTTCACTCAGTTTCGAAATCACGGCGTCACGGTATTGATTGCCACCCACGAACAGGCCTTGGTCGAGGCCCAGCCATTTCGTGTGTTGCGCCTGGATCAAGGGCGCTTGGTCGAGAGTGGCCGATGAGTAAACAACTGCACGGTGGGCCGATCGCCCACGCCGAGGCCATCAAAGAGGCCACGCGCCGACTGCGTCATGATCCGGTACGCCACAGTGTGGGTGTGCTGGTCATGGCTCTGATGCTGGCCCTGCCTGGAGTGGCCTGGGTGGCCCTGCGTGGGCTGGATGTGATGCTACCCGTTGAAATTACCACCCCTGGGCTGTCGGTGTTTGTGCGCCAGGACATCAGCGAGTCGGATTTGACCGCCTTGGCCGATAATTTGCTGATGCGCGATGAGGTGCTGACGGTTGAGGTGGTCGGCCGCAACCAGGGCCTTGAGGCGCTGTCACAGTTAGCCGGGCTGGGTGATCTAGTCGGGGCCTTTGAGTCCAATCCGCTGCCAGACGTGGTTCGATTGGCCATCGATGCCCTGCCCCAGTCCGAGGCCATGCAAGCCTTGTCGCTCGCCCTGGAGGGCGATCCGCGAGTGGATTTTGTACGAATTGACCAGGGACTCAGTAACGAGATGCGTAACGCCTTGGTGCTGGGTCAGCGGCTGGTACTGGTGCTGGCGTTTATGGTGTTGGCGGCCATCGTTTTGGTGGTCACTGGGGCGACCCGCATCGAGGTGACCCGCGCCCGAGCCGAGTTGGCCCTGGTTGATTTGGTGGGTGGGACCCAGCGCTATGCGCGCCGTCCGTTTGTATACATGGGCTTGATTCAGGGTGCCGCAGGCGGGGTATTGGCGGCGGGCTTTGTTTGGTTCGGGGCAATATTGGTCGCGGCACCTTTGAGCCGCTTGATTACCCTGTACGGCGAATCCGAGGCGTGGGTCGGGGCGACACCGCTGGATTTGCTGTTGCCGGTGCTGGCGGGAACCCTGCTGGGTGCCCTAGGCGCTAGGATTGCCGCCCGAGTCCCATCGGTGGCCTGGACCTAGTTAAGAAATGTACGGAACTTTGTGATTGGTTCCAAAGTCGATATAATGTGAATTCCAAACCACTCCTCATGGATCGAGGGTCATCGTTTCGAGGATCCTATGACAAATAAAGTAGTAGCACCGATTAACAGTATGGTTCCGGGTCAAAACCTGGACGCGTACATCAGCTCTTGCAGCGCGATTTCGATTTTGACGGCGGACGAAGAACGTGCGCTGGCCGAACGCCTGTATTACGAAGAAGACGTCGAGGCTGCCCGTCAGCTGGTGATGTCCCACTTGCGTTTTGTCGTCCATATCGCCCGTTCTTACTCTGGTTATGGCTTGCCCCAGGCGGATTTGATCCAAGAAGGTAACGTCGGCTTGATGAAGGCCGTGCGACGCTTCAACCCCGAGATGGGCGTTCGTCTGGTGTCCTTTGCGGTGCATTGGATCAAGGCCGAGATGCACGAGTACATTCTGCGCAACTGGCGCATCGTCAAGGTCGCGACCACCAAGTCCCAGCGCAAGATGTTCTTTAATCTGCGTGGCCAAAAGAAAAAACTGGCCTGGTTCACCGCGGCCGAAGTTAACTCGGTGGCCGAGGAGCTGGGGGTTACTCCCGAAGTGGTTCGTCAGATGGAAGGTCGTCTGACCAGCATCGACATGTCGTTTGACGGCTACGATGACGATGACGAAGGCCCTAGCTTGGCGCCGGCGCAGTACCTAGAGGACCGGGGTGCCGACCCCGCTCGAGTTGTGATGGCCAAGACCCGTGAAACCGAAAGTCGAGGGGCGTTGCATTCAGCCCTGCGCAATTTGGACGATCGCAGTCAGGACATCATTACCCAGCGCTGGTTGCTGGACCAAAAGTCCACATTGCACGAGCTGGCGGACAAGTACGGCGTTAGTGCCGAGCGGATCCGTCAGTTAGAAAAGAACGCCATGAAGAAAATCCGTGACGCCATGGGCGAGGAATTTCTCGAGGCCTGAGTCTGGGCTAGACCCAACACACCGGCGCTTAGGCGCCGGTTTTTGTTTGTAAGGAGTGCTCAATGACTGAGCCGGTACACCGTCGTATTCGATCGTTTGTTTTGCGCGCCGGGCGCATGACCGAGGGGCAGCAGAAGGCGATGGAAGCCCAGTGGCCTATTTATGGCCGCGCTCTGGAGCAGGGTCCACTGAATCTACCCAGTCCCGTGGTGGTGGAGTTGGGGTTTGGGATGGGGGCATCGTTGTTGCAACAGTGCCAGGCCGAACCTGAAAAAAACTTCGTTGGCATCGAAGTGCATCCCCCGGGGGTTGGCCGCCTGCTGTCCCAAGCAGCCGAGGCCGGAGTGGATAACTTAACCGTCTATCAAGAGGACGGCATCGAGGTCCTGAACCAGTGCATCCCAGCGGGTTCCGTGGACCGTTTTCAGCTTTACTTTCCCGATCCGTGGCACAAGAAACGCCACCACAAGCGGCGTATTGTGCAGGCGGACTTTGTGGCCTTGGTGCACCAGAAATTGTCCCCCGGCGGTGTGTTTCACATGGCGACGGACTGGGCGCCGTATGCCGAGCACATGCAAGAGGTGATGGCGGGATGTCCCGAGTTTGAAGACGCCCGAGGGGGCGACCGCTCTAAGCCGGACTGGCGTCCGGTCACCAAGTTCCAGACCCGCGGCGAAAAACTAGGGCACGGTGTTTGGGACCTGGTTTATCGCGCGCTATAGGAAATGTTCCACCAGATCGTTTAAATAGCGCCAACCCAACGCGGTGGCCTGCAAGCGCGCAGGCTCCATCAGGCCGCGTTGGCGAGCCAGCTTCAGGGCCGGCGCAATCGTCTGTATCGCAAGACCCGTGGCCGCTTCAAAGTGATCCTCGTCGCAACCGCGGCGCAGGCGCAACTGATTCAACATAAATTCAAACGGCAGTTGATCCCGGTCCACGGTGGAAAACCGATGCGGCGCGCCGGTGGCGTAGTGGGCCAGATAGCTGTCTGGCATACGGGTTTTTTGGCTGCGCAGGATGCGCCCTTGATGGGTGATTTTTCCGTGTGCCCCCGCGCCAATGCCCAGGTAATCTCCGAATTTCCAATAGTTTTCGTTGTGCCGGCATTCGGCGCCGGCTTGGCTCCAGGCACTGACTTCGTAGGCCTGAAATCCCTGTTGATTTAATAACTGCTGCCCAGCCTCTTGGATGTCGGCCAGGGTGTCCTCGGCGGGAAGCGGGGGTGGGTGCTTATAAAAGGCGGTGTTGGGTTCCAGGGTCAGTTGGTACCAGGACAGGTGCTCGCAATCTAAGCCCAGGGCCTGATGCAAGTCATCCTGGGCCTGGGCCACGCTCTGATGGGGCAGTCCGTGCATCAAGTCGACGTTGATCCGGTCAAACCCGGCGGCTTTGGCCTTAGCCACGGCCTGATGGGCGTGCTCGGCGTCATGAATACGGCCAAGGATTTGCAGATGCTCGTCGTTGAACGACTGAACGCCAATGGACAAACGGTTGACCCCCGCGGCTTTAAAGCCTGCGAACTTGGCCTGCTCGGCGCTGCCGGGATTGGCCTCTAGGGTGATTTCGGCGTCATGGGCAATGCCGATTTTTTGATCGATGCCCTGCAGAATTTTCTCGATCGAGTCCGGTGCGAACAAGGATGGCGTGCCGCCACCGAAAAAAATTGTAGTCACCGGGTGGTGCACAAATTCGGCGTCCACGGCCAAGTCATTGATCACAGCGCGGACGTAGTCTGCCTCTGATCGCTGCTCTCGGACGTGGGAGTTAAAGTCGCAATAGGGGCACTTTTGCTCGCACCAGGGGAGGTGGACATATACCGCGCTCACAATTGACGGCGCAATTCCTGCAACGCCAGACCCCGATGACTGACGGCTGCCTTGTCCTGGGGCGCCATTTGCGCGGCGCTCAGGGCGCTGCCATTGGGTTGAAATACCGGATCGTAGCCAAAGCCGTTGGTGCCTGCCGGTTGTTGCAGAATGGTGCCATGCCACAGGCCCATGGCGATCAGCGGTAACGGATCGTTGGCCGAGCGCACTAGGGCCAACGCACAGACGAATTGAGCAGCTCGGCTCTGAGCATCTGCCAGGTCGGCCAAGAGCTTTTGGTAGTTGGCGACGTCGTCCCCGTGGGCGCCGGCATAGCGGGCCGAATAAATGCCCGGCGCACCGCCGAGGGCGTCAACCGCCAACCCAGAGTCGTCGGCCAAGGCAGGCAATCCGGTGGCTCGAGCAACGTGGCGGGCTTTGAGCAGAGCGTTCTCAACAAAACTCTCGCCAGTTTCCTCGGCGCCCGTCAGTCCAAACTCGCCCATTGAGCGAACATGAATGCCTAACTCACTCAACAGGTGGTTGAACTCCGCGACCTTGCCAGCGTTTTCGCTGGCCAGCACCCAGGTGGTCATTGACGGTAGAACTTTTGATTAAACCGCACGTTGACTGGGAATCGAGCGCCCTCGGGCAGGGCTTCGATTTCAAAGGTCATGATTTCTTCGTCGCTGATTCGAAATGGGGCCACGTAATAAATGGCCTCGCCCTCGTCGATGGTTTGGAACTCCAGGCCAAAGGCCTGGCCGATCAGGTTCCGGTGCTGTCCGGTCAGTTGGGCCGGCACGGTCTTCACCACCGCCTCGATACGGGTGTCGTATACCGACAGGTTTAACACGGCCTGAGTTTCAGACCGGGGTAGGCCATATTTTTTGGCCAGCTCGGGCGTCAAAAAAGTCGACGGAAAGGGGGTCACTCGAACTTCGAAGGGACCGGAGGTAAACACTTCATCCGTGGCCAGGGCCGGTCCTGCCAAGAGCACGCCCACAAGAAAGAAAATGCTGCTAAGGCTTGGTAATTTCATTGCTGTCCTCGGACGCGATACAGCGCCAATTCACCCAATAAGTTTGGCCACAGCGAGGCAATACGCCCGGCCAGTTGGGATTGACTGACCACCTGCCGTTCTATGATGGTGGCGTTTTGCGCAATGCAAAGTTGTTCAAAGTCATAAAAGGTCGACAGGTGAATGTTGGGGGTGTCGAACCACTGATAGGGCAGGGATTTCGAGACCGGCATGCGCCCTAGCAGCCCCAATTGAACGCGGTGGCTGATGTGCGCAAAGTTAGGGAAGGTGATGATGGCCTCGCGGCCCACCCGGAGCATCTCGGCCAGGGCCAAGTCGGGTCGGCGAGTGGCTTGTAAAGCCTGGGTCATGATCACCATGTCCATGGATCGGTCCTCAAAATTGGCCAGACCGTCATCCAGGTCTTGCTCAATCACGCTGACGCCTTGGGCAATGGCTTGGACAATGCAGGCTTTGTCGATTTCCAGACCATATCCGCGACAGCCCTTGGCCTGCAGGTGCGACATTAGCTGGCCGTCGCCGC
>CALKMT010000127.1 GCA_938091715.1 uncultured Litorivicinus sp. | reverse complement strand
GGCTCCATCAGACTGGTTAAGTTATCAACGGAGTTATCGACCGCATCCTCGTAATGGGTCGCAGCCTTGTGCAGCATCTCATCTAGGGCGCCAGATTCCTCACCGATCGAGACCATCTGAATCACCATATTCGGAAACAGCCCGCTGGCCCGCATGCTGAAATGTAACTGTTGTCCGGTCGCAACGTCGTCACGGATCAGCTTGATGGCCTTAAAGTACAGACGGTTGCCCGCCGCTCCGCCAGCACTGTCAAGGGCCTCGACCAGTGGAACCCCGGCGGCAAAGGTGGTGGACAGCGTCCGACAGTAACGAGCAATCGCCGAGTGGGTCACGATGGGGCCGATGATCGGGGCTTTGAGCAATACCTTGTCGAGCCAAAACGCGGCCTGGGCTGAGCGCCGTAGGGTGAATTTAATTCCCGCGATACTGGCGAAGACCACGCCCAAGGCAATAAACCAGTACGACTGCATCCATTCTGAGGCGGCCACCACCACCTGGGTAAAGGCCGGCAATTCGCCACCAAAGCTGGTGAACATCGATTCAAATTGCGGCACCACCTTGATCAACAAAATTGCCGTCACCACAAAGGCCACCACTAAAACCGCAATCGGATAGGTCATGGCTTTTTTGATTTTCGCTTTCAGCGCTTCGGTTTTTTCTTTGTAGGTCGCCAGTCGGTCCAGCATCGTTTCCAGGGCTCCGGCTTGCTCCCCCGCGTCGACCAGTGAACAGAACAAATCATCAAATTGGGCCGGATGACGTTTGAGTGCAGCAGCAAAACTGGTGCCGCCCTCGACATCGGTTTTGATGGTTTTGATCAGCGCCTTGAGGGATGGGTTTTCCAGTCCATCGGAGACAATTTCAAAGGATTGCACCAAGGGCACACCGGCCTTCATCATGGTCGCCAATTGACGAGTAAATACCGCCACATCAGCAGGTTTGATGGCTTTTTTGCGCTCGCCAAACAGAGATTTTGGTTTTTTCTTGACCCGATCCGGGACAATACCCTGGCGGCGCAATTGCGCCCGTACCAGGGCAATGTTGGCGCCACCGATTTCGCCGTTGACCTTGCGGCCCCGTTTGTCCGTGCCGCTCCATAGAAATAGAGCTTTGTCGTTGTTCGGGGCGTTTTGTCGTACCCCAGCCGCGGTGCTCGCCATGGTTTAGTCCTTGGTTACTCGGTTAATTTCTTGCAGTGATGTGACGCCCTCAATCACCTTCTGGATACCGGAGGCGCGCAAACTGTCAAACCCTTCAACCTTGCATTGTTTGGCCAATTCCAGCGCATTGCCCTCGCGCATAATGATTTCAGACAGCTCGGGGGTGACGGCGACCACTTCATAGACGCCGACACGGCCTTTTTAGCCGTTCATGCATTGATCGCAGCCCACGGGCTGGTACAGCGTGTTGCTGGCCAAGTCGGCTTCTTTGAATCCTTCGGCCAATAGGGTTTCGATGGGGTGGTTCGCCGGGGTTTTGCAGTGGTTGCAAAGCCTGCGCGCCAGTCGCTGAGCGATGATCAAGCTGACGGAGGTGGCGATGTTAAACGCTGGGACCCCCATATTGCGCAAGCGTGTCAGCGTCTCGGGCGCCGAATTGGTGTGCACGGTGGACAGCACCAAGTGGCCGGTTTGCGCCGCCTTGATGCCAATTTCGGCGGTCTCCAAGTCGCGAATCTCGCCGACCATCACCACATCGGGGTCTTGACGCAAAAAAGCTCGTAAGGCTTCGGCAAAGGACAGCCCAACCTTGGTGTTGACCTGAACCTGATTAATGCCCTCAAGGTTAATCTCGACCGGATCTTCGGCGGTCGAGATATTGATCTCTGCGGTATTCAGAATATTAAGGCCGGTGTAAAGCGAAACGGTTTTTCCGGAGCCGGTGGGGCCGGTCACCAAGATCATGCCCTGAGGTTGATTCAGCGCATGCATGTACATGTCTTTTTGGGCCGGGGAATAGCCCAGGGCATCAATGCCCATCTGGGCACTCGAAGGGTCCAAAATACGCAGGACGATTTTTTCTCCCCACAGGGTCGGCAGGGTGTTGACCCGGAAATCGATGGCCTTGTTGGCCGAAAGTTTCATTTTGATGCGGCCGTCCTGGGGCACGCGCCGCTCGGAGATGTCCATTTTGGACATGACTTTTATTCGGGCCGCCAGCCGATTGGCCAGGTTAATGGGTGGGCGGGTGACCTCGGACAAAACGCCGTCTACTCGGTAGCGAATGCGATAGGCTTTTTCGTACGGCTCAAAGTGGATGTCCGAGGCGCCCAGGCGGATGGCATCCAGCAGCATCTTGTTAACAAACTTGACGATGGGCTGGTCGTTGCTGGGGTCGTCGATCGCCTCATCATCGGTGCTGGCAGGGTCACCGTCGTCCAGGTCAATGTTGTCCAGATCGCTGTCGTCCAAATCCCCCAGTGAATCCGCTTGCCCTCCGGTAAAGGCCTCGATCGCCCGATTCAGTTTGTCGGCCTCGACCACGATTGCTTCGGTGTTCAGTCCCGAGGCGAATTGGATGGAATCTAGGGATTTTAGGTCGGTGGGATCGGCCACTGCGACGAACAAGCGGTTGCCTCGTCGGTATAATGGGAGTGCGCGGGATTCGATCACCACTTTTGACTCGACCGCATCCCGGGGTGCCTGGTCCAGATCAAAGGCATCCAGGTCCAACACGGGCGTACCAAATAATTGACTGGCGCTCAGCGCCACCTGTCGGGCGTTGACCAGATTCTCGGAGACGATGTGATCCGCAAAGCCACGGCCCTGCGATTGCGCTTGCTCAAGCGCTTTGACGGCCTCGCTTTCGGTGATTTGTGCATGACTGACCAAGTGGCGTGCCAGTCCTTGTAATACTGCAGTTCCCATAGTGCTCCCATCTGTCGTCTAAGAACTATAGGAAGAAACCAACAACTTGCCCTGTGCATTGATCCGGTTCGGTCGCTGGTCTGGGACAAAGCTAGT
Source organism: uncultured Litorivicinus sp. (assembly GCA_938091715.1). Taxonomy (GTDB): domain Bacteria; phylum Pseudomonadota; class Gammaproteobacteria; order Pseudomonadales; family Litorivicinaceae; genus Litorivicinus. The sequence continues at coordinate 9,373 of CALKMT010000127.1, read as the reverse complement.
ACCTCTAGGCAGGGCAAAGATCAAAATCTTTTCTAGGTTTAGAGCACGGGCAGAGACGAGTACGTCCTCTGTGCTGGCAATGACATTTGGAGCTGTAAAAATGAAGACACAAAAAGGTTTTACCCTAATCGAACTGATGATCGTGGTCGCGATCGTTGGCATCTTGGCTGCTGTCGCGATTCCGGCGTACAGCGATTACACCACCCGAGCGAAAATCACAGACGGCTTGAGCTTGGCAACTGGCGCTAAAACCGGCGTGACTGAGAACTTCCTAAGTGGCGTCGCAACACGCAACGAAGGCGTTAACGATTTGACTGCAGCCTCAGGCGCAGCAGGCATCACCGCCAACGTAGAAGACGTTACCATTTCGACTGCTGGAGTCATCACCATCGATTTCATCGACGCCGTGACCGCAGGCACCATCGCCCTGACACCGACCTTTGCCAATGGCATGGTCAGCTGGGATTGTGGCGCGACCAGCATCACCGCGAATCTGTTGCCGGCCGCTTGTCGTTAACACTCGCATGATCATAAAAAGGGCCTTCGGGCCCTTTTTTGTTATTCACTTCACAAAAATGAGTGGCACTTAGTCTCGTTTCACGCCACCGGTCTACCTTTTATCCATCAGAGGGCGGGCAACCGCAGACACCTGATGATGGGCAGTAGCAGCGGTACAGGCAGTGGTTTAGCCAATCGACGAAACTAACTAGGAGAGTCGTTATGCGCTCAACTCACACTCAACGGGGTTTTACCCTAATCGAACTGATGATTGTCGTGGCCATTGTTGGCATTTTGGCGGCGGTCGCAATCCCGGCCTACAGTGATTACACCACGCGGGCCAAGGTTACCGAGGGAATCGCACTGGCCGCCGGGGCCAAAACCACGGTCACCGAAAACCTAATCTCCGGCACCGCCGCGGACTCGGGGCTAAATTTCGCGTCCGGCAGCACGAACCTGGCGGGCGTCGGTGGTTCGGGGACCAATGTGACCTCGGTGGCGGTGGCCAGTGATGGTGACATCACGGTGACCTATAGCGCCTCTGGAATCACGGGCAACACGCTGATCATGGAGGCCACGGACAACTCGGGCTCGATCACCTGGAGCTGTAATGGAGGGGACCTGGCAGCCCAATTCCGGCCGGCGAATTGCCGATAAGCAAGTCAGGGGCCTCACCGAGGCCCTTTTTTTATGCGTTCATCTCGCTGCAGGTGGCGCTTCTACGGGTATTGCCCCCCGCGCCTTTAGCCTCGTACATGGCCTGGTCGGCCACCTGCATTAATTCCAGCGCTCGACCTTGAACTTGCATGCTGCCGCCGGTGGGGATCAAGGTAGAAACGCCAACGCTGGCCGTGACATGCCCTTGGGGGTTGCTGGCGGTCCTCAGATCCAATTGCTCAAAGGTGTGCAGGACTCGATCGGCGACCGCATTGGCCCCGGCCTGATCCGTGGCCGGCAAGCCAAGAATGAACTCTTCGCCGCCAAAACGACCTAGGACATCGGATTGTCGCTGCAAGCAGTTCGACAGGGCCGCGCCGATCTTCTGCAAGGCCTGATCTCCTGCCGGATGACCATGCAGGTCGTTGTAAGCCCGGAAGCGATCTACATCGATCAGTAGCAGACTCATCGGTGTGTTAAAGCGCCAGGATAGGCTGATCGCTTGGTTCAATTCTTGGTCAATCCCGCGACGGTTCAGGATTCCCGTCAAACAGTCTTCCCGGGCCAAGATTTCTAGACGTTCTTTGGCCGCTTTCAACTCTCGTTGGGCGTGCACCAGACGATTCATTGCGAACAGTTGGGGGATCAGAATCTCCCGTTCGATGGGCTTGGTCAGTAACGCGTCGCCACCGGCACGCAACGAGCGTCCCCGAGCTTTGGCGTCTAGCACGCCGCTCATGAAAATGGTCGGCAGCCAGGAGTCACCTTGCAGCGCGCGGACTTGCTGAATCATTTCCAGACCGTCCATCGCGGGCATGTAAATATCCAATAGCAGGCAATCAATGTCGCCTTTGGTGATCGCGGTCAGTGCCTGATCGGGACGATCGCACAGCATCAAGTCGATATCGTTTTCTTCGATTAAACAGCGTTGGATCTGTTCCAGATCGTCTCGGTTGTCGTCTACTGCCAGTACGCGCATGACTTAGCTCCTCAGTCGCTACGCAAAACCTAGTCATGGTCTGGGTGCTGGTGTGGAGCCAATTCGCAGTTTCGAAGGTGATTACAGTCTTTCTTTTTATTGCTGGCTAGAGATCAGGGTCGCGACGCTGGGTAGGTATTGCAGCAGGCTGGGCTGGCGGGGCACGATTTGAATATCGGTGGCGAAGGGGGCCCAGTCAATCTCGGGCATCTGCTTTTGATACGTAGCCAGACTGCGCTGCATGTGAAATGCGCTGGTGACCAATAATGCGGATTGAGTTTCAAGCTCGGCCAGTATGGGTTGGGTTCGCTGGGCATTCTCAAAGGTGGTTTGGCTGCCGCTTTCCAGACGGATGGCATCTCTGGGCACCCCCAAATCCAGCAACAGGGCCAACATCCCGTCCGCTTCGCTGTGTGTTTGTCCATTCCAGGGCAACTTTCCGCCGCTGACCAGGATCAATGGGGCTTTGCCGGCATGCCACAGACGGGCTCCCGCCCAAACTCGGTCGCTAGCATCCCCAAGGTCAGGACGGGGCCGCACCGGGGGCGCGGCGCCTTTCACCCCTCCACCGAGCACCACAATGACATCGGCGGGGGTGGCTAGCTCGGCCAAGGTCGGTGCTTGTTTCTGCTCCCAAGCGCCCAGAATTGGCTCGGCGGTAAAGGGGATCGACCAGAACATCAGCCACAGGGTGCTCAATACCGCACCGACCGTTGCCAGGGTACGCCAACCAATGAGCCGCAGGACCCCCGCCATCAGCCAGCCATAAATAGCCAGATTCAGCGGATGAATCAGAGAGGACAGAATTTTACTGAGCAATACCGACATCAAAGCAGTATTCGCCAAAAGCGGTTTGCTGTCATGCCTCGCCTCGTTTGACTTAGCCGCTGACCCTGACCTGGCCGACCAAAGCTCCGGCGCGGTTCTTGAGCGGCTGGCAGTGCCATTGGGGCAGGGCATCCTCGGGCAACAGGCCGAACTGTTTCAGCATCGCAACCATCGCGACTTCGCAGGCTCGCACCGTGCCATCCTCGACCTTTAGGGCGATGCCGATCTTGGCTTTGGGAAACAGGCCAAAGTAAACCGCCTCGGCGCCGTATTTGACCATCCCATCACGCAGCTCACCATTGATGGCCGTACAACAGCGATCCGTGCCCCCGATTAAGTACGGCTCGCGGCGGTGGGCGTCGGCCAACCGCTGCACGGCTTTGCCCCGGACACCGGTCGCCTGAGCCAGTCGATACAGGCCCAAGGCGAGATCGCTCAGCCTATTGGCATAGGTGGGGATGCCACAGCCATCGATTCCGGCCGGCCCCACCGGGGTCTCTAATACCTCTTCGATGCATTGCTCAATGGCGGCCTGAACCGGATGCTCTCGCTGGATATAGCCCTGGGTATCCCAGCCTTGATCCTGAGCCAAAGACAGAAATCCGGCATGCTTACCACTGCAATTGTTGTGCAATTGGCACAGCGTCTCTCCCTGGGCACTCATTTGCCGGCCGCTGGGTTCGTGCATTGGCCAGTGCAATCCGCACTCCAAGTGTGACTCACTTAAGTTCAGGCCATCCAGCCAGCGACCCACTTCGGTGGCATGGCGTGTTTCGCCACCGTGGCTGGCGCAGGCCAGGGCCAGTTGCACATCCGCAAGGCCCAAGCGGTCCGCGGCGCCACTCTCGACCAAGGGCAATGCCTGCATCAGCTTGGCTGCAGAGCGGGGAAAGGTCAGTCGATCGCCGTCGCCCCAGATCTCCAGCCCCCCTGGGGTGGCTACGGCCACGTGAACTTGGTGTGTCGACTCGACCAGGTCACCCCGGGTGACCTCAACGGTGATGGGTTTCATGGGCGCTCCAATTCTGTGGCCAACCATTCAATCACAGTGGCGGCATTGAGGGGGTCATTCAGACTCGCCAGGGCTTGGTCGACTCGTGCATTTCCGATCCGAGCGCGTCGGGCGTTGGCCAGGGCAGCGCTGTACTCTGGGGTGAATTCAGGATGCCCTTGAACCCCCACCAGGTGGCCGGTGCGAAAGGCAAAATTTGGGCAAAAATCACTGCTCATCAAGCGTTGCGCGTTCGGTGGTAACTCCAGCACCTGATCTTGGTGCGAGACTAAAATGTTAGCGACATCAAACGGCAGCCCATGGGTTTGGGCCGGCATGCGCCCCACGCCCCATGCGCCGGCTCGCCCTGCGCGACCGCCCAGCGCCTGAGCGATGATCTGGTGTCCAAAACAAATGCCGATCACCGCAACGCTTGCTTTTTCGGCGGCGCGAATCCAGTCGCGCAATGCCGCCACCCAGTCGTCGTCACTGAACGAGTCCGCTCGGGATCCGGTGATAATGTAGCCATCACCCGGCTGGATTGGAGGCAGTTCCCCGCCGATGGTGTCGTAGTGCTGAAACGTCCAGCTGGGACGACAGGCCGCGAAAGCGGTTTCAAACATGTCGCCATACTGCCCGGCGATCGGCAACAAGTCGGGATCAACCCGATCACAGTCCAGGATATGAATCTGCATCAGGACTGAAATCCCACCACGATGTAGGACAGAAACACCAACACGCCCGCAAAGGCGATTGCGTTAATGGCCACATGGGTGCTGGCTCCGGGCTCACCTTCGCGCATTTTTGGCCAGGCGACTGCAATCAAATAGCCCAGCCAAAGCAACAACAGGGCGCCAAGTACCATGGCCACGTATCGAATCATCGGTTCATCTCCACTCGTAACGACAGGTCACAGGCCCGCAAGTGTTTGGTTAGTGCGCCGACGCTGATCGCATCGACGCCGGTGTCTGCCAGGGCTTCCAGCTCATTGAGTTGCACATTGCCACTGCCTTCCAGTCGTGCCCGTCCGGCATTCAATGCGACGGCCTGGCGGGTTCGTTCTAGGTCAAAGTTGTCCAGCATGATCCAATCGGCGCCCGCCGCTAGGGCCTCGCGCAACTCCTCCAGGGTCTCAACTTCAACCTCGATCGGCACGGACAGGTTCATCCCCTGGGCAGCCGCCACTGCGCCTGCGATGCTGCCATGCGCCGCAATATGATTTTCCTTGATCAAAAAAGCGTCAAACAGCCCCAGCCTATGATTGGTCGCACCACCCACCGTGCAGGCGTATTTCTGAGCCAGGCGCATGCCGGGCAGGGTTTTCCGAGTGTCCAGTAATAAGGTGTCTCGAGTGCCCAGGGCTGCTCGCCACGCCAAGGTGGTGGTTGCGGTGCCGGACAGGGTCTGCAAGAAGTTCATCGCCGTGCGTTCAGCGGTCAAAATGGCTCGAGCATTGCCGCGTATTTCACACCAAAGGGCGTTGCTGTCGACCCAGTCGCCGTCTTTGACCCGCCAGTCCAGTTCGACCTCGGGGTTTACCTGGCGAAAGGTTTCCTGAGCCCAGGCAACCCCAGCAACCAACGCAGGCTCGCGGCAAATTAAGCGGGCGGTCGCTTGGGTTTGCTCAGGAATCAGCTCGGCGGTCAGGTCGCGTGGCGGTTGTCCTAGGTCTTCGTCCAAGGCTGCGGAAACCTGGTGAACCAATGAGTCAAAGGCCAAATGCATGAACACCCTTATGTCGTGGCAGTCTAATCAAGATCCCGCATTGTATACGGCCTGGATCAGGCGTCCATGGACACTCGGCGATTCGGGTTGGGCAGGCCAAAAAAAGCCGCCATCAGTTGTCCCGGTGACAGGTGGTACTCGCGCTGCGCCAACCAAAGTTGCGTGGCTTCTTTGAACAGGTTCTCGCAATGCCGGTTGTAGGGATGGTGCATGTCGTAAAGGTCCCCGTCGGGAACCTCTGACATGCCCAACTGACGCTTGCGAGCGGCGAACCACTCGGTCAGCTGAACAAATTCCTGGGCATGCAATTCATGATTCGCCGGGTCGGTCATCAGGGTATAGGCCAGCATCGACTACAATCCCTGTCCGCTGACGGCGACCGGATACACCGCGCTGGTCATCCAAGAATCATCAGGCTGTTGTTCCAGTGTCCAAACATAGCCCATGGCCCGGCCTTGCTTGCTGATCAGTCGGATAGGATAGGTGATTGCGCCGGCATCCGTTTTAGGCGGGCCGAGCACTGCCGACTGGTGATTGACCAACTCGCCATAGGGGTGGCGAGACACCATGTTGATAAATCTTGGGAGCGGGCCGGTTATGGCCTTGTTGGCCGGTGCCGCCAATTCAAACACCTGGGCAATGCCGGCGTTATCCGCGGTGTTGTTCTTTAATGCTGACAGCAAGGTGTTCATGACTTGCTCGGGGGTGTCATTGGCCCAAGCGGGTAGGGCCATCAGACAGATCAATAATAAACCACGCATTCGGGCCTCCATACTTCACAGTTGGAATCCATTCGTGTTACTTCTGTCCTTGGCGTCCCATGGATCGCCGTCTTAATAATAACAATAACAGAGAGAAGCCCCGCATGTTCGAAAACGAAAAGATGATCCCGATCTCACTTATCGCCCTGACCATTCCGGTTCTGGTGCTGATGATGTACTTCATCTAGCCCGAAAGACCTGGGTTCCGGCGATGACGATGGCGTTTTCGCCGCGACCCAGTGCGCGAGCCGGACCGTTCGAGAAGCCGGTAAAGGCCGGCAGCACCATCGATTCAGGTCCCCAGCGAAAACAGGGCAGCCTCAGTCGCTCCCGACCCTGTCGTAACCAGTGCGTCGGATGCAAATGGCCGTGGATACCTGGGCCAGGGTGATGCCGTAGGGCAATGCCATCCATCAGGTGCCCTTCTTGATACCATTCAAAGCCCCAACCGCGCACGTGCGCCTGCAGGTGCCGATCGTGATTGCCCTCGACCAAGAGACGTCTCGGCAGATGCTGGCAGGCGGATTGGATACGATCCTCGGTTTGCGCATCCAGCCCATCAAGGCCATGACACAGGTCTCCCAGCACCCATAGTTGCTCGGCTTGGGTGGCGCGACAGGCCTGAATCAGACGATCCAGTTCGACCTGCAGATGTTGTCGCGACACGGGGATCCCGTGCGCCCGAAAGGTTGAATCCTTGCCCCAGTGTAGATCCGCCGCCAACAGTGCATTGTGCTTGGGCCAGTGCAGCGTTCGGTCGGCACGGGCGATGAAGGACTGCCCTTGAAATATCAGTTCCATCCCGCGGTCATCCTAGCCACACGCTCTTCCAGCGATTCTGTCGTCATTTGGTCTGCGACTCTCTCCAGCATCAACGGCATGGCAAAGGGCGAGGGGCGATCCAGCGAGACCCAAAGGGGCATCTGATCGGCCAACTGCTGTAATGTGGCGCGCAGACGCGAGTGCTCGAACTGGCGTTGCAGGACTTGCTGGCGGGCCTGGTGCATTAACAGATTTTCTGGGTCGTGCTGGGCGAACACGTCGTACAGCAAGCCACTGGAAGTCTGCAGTTGGCGGTTGTTTTTGCGCGCACCGGGATAGCCATCGAATACCAGGCCCGCGATCCTTGCGACTTCGCGAAATTCTCGTCGCGACAGCTCGCTTAAGTTCATAGCCTGAAACAAACCGCCCTCTAGGGTCGCAAGGTCCAGCGCCGAATCAAGCACCGGGCCGAAGTCCACAGGTTTGCGCGCCAGCACCTCAAAGCCATAGTCATTGACAGCGGTTGAAAAGCTATTGCGGTCTGTTTGGCCGGCCCGCAAGGCCACCAGCGAGGCCAATCCCTCGTGCACCAATCGACCGGCAAAGGGATACACGAACAGGTGGTGCCCCTCGGCGTCTTGGTATGTTTCGATCAGCAATTGATGCGCGGCGGGCAGAGCCGAGACGGTCCGCTGTGCCTGGGCCACGGCATGCGAAGCCGGCGAGGCTGCAATAACCTGACGCAAGTGGTGGCTTAGGCACTCGCTGATAGGCAGGCGATACCCTCCCCAGCTTGGCAGTTGCGGGCGTTTTCCCCGGGCACTTTTGACCTGGCAGACCATGTCCTTGAAACGTACAAAGGCAACGCAGCGCCCGGCAAACAGGAAGCGATCGCCGGGTTTTAGTCGAGCCACGAAGGATTCTTCGATGTGCCCCAAACGCTGGCCACTGACGAACTTCACGCTGACCGATGCGGCTGACACGATGGTGCCAATGCTTGAGCGATGCCGGATCGCCACTTTGCGATTGGTGATTTGCCACCGCCCATCGATTGGACTCAGCCGACGGTAGTCCGGGTAACTCTGCAAACAATCCCCGCCCCGGGCGAGCAGGTCCAGGGTCCAGTTAAATTCAGTTTGGGTCAGATCCCCATAGGCCGGTGCCGTGATGATTTCTTGATAGGTCGCCTGCGCCTCAAAACCGCCTGCCAAGGCCAGGGTCACCAGATGCTGCGCCAACACATCCAGCGGCTTAAACGGAGCCGCGGGGGCCTCGACATCTTGCGCTTCCAGCGCCTGTTTCGCGGCCTGGATTTCAAAGACCTGCAATGCATGCGTGGGCACGCAGAACAAACGCGCGGCTTGTCCCGGCCGATGGGCCGCTCGCCCAGCGCGCTGAATCAGCCGAGCAATGCCCTTAATACTGCCAATCTGGAATACCTGGGCCAAGGGTGAAAAGTCGACGCCCAAATCCAACGAAGAAGTACACACCACACAGCACAGATCCCCGGATTTTAAGCCCGCCTCGATCGCCTCTCGCTCATCGCGATCCAGAGACCCATGGTGCAGAGCCATACGCTCAGCCAGATCAGAGCGCACAACCCGCAGGGCCTCAAACCAGGTTTCCGCTTGGCCTCGGGTGTTGGTAAAGACCAATGCGGGTTCGCTTGTCGACAAGCGAGGGGCGACTTGCCTCAACTGACTAAGCCCGTAGTGACCGGCCCAGGGCAGCTCCAAGAGGTTGTCCGGGGCTAACAAGGTCAGCTCAATCGGCCGGTCGACCTTGGCTTGGATCAATATGCCGGCTCCGGCACACAACTGTTCCATGGCGTGTTCCGGGTTGCCCAGGGTGGCGCTGAGTCCCCAAATTTTAAGCGCCGGCCGCCAGACCCTTAAGCGTGCCAGCGCCAATTGCGTCTGGGTGCCCCGCTTGCTGGGCAGGAGCTCGTGCCATTCGTCCACAATCACCGTGGACAGTCGGTCAAACATTCCCGCGGCCCCGGGATAGGACAACATCAACGACAGGGATTCGGGGGTCGTCAGCAGCACCTGAGGGGGACTGCGCAATTGGCGCTGCTTGGTTGAACTGGAGGTGTCTCCGGAGCGACTTTCGACCCGCAGCTCGGGATTCAGTGTGCTGAGCGGCTCGGCCAGAGCTTTTTCGAGATCTCGG
>CALKMT010000126.1 GCA_938091715.1 uncultured Litorivicinus sp. | reverse complement strand
GGCGTCAATTACTGCCTGTTTTATCTCGCCACCGCGCACATCACCACGGGCCTGATCGCGGTGATTTTCTCGACCATTGTGTTCTGGAATATCTGGGGCGCTCGGCTGTGGTTTGGTCATTTGATTGATCTTCAGGTGGTCATCGGGGCGTTTGTTGGGTTTTGTGGCATGTCGCTGTTGTTCATGCCGGATATTTTTATCCTGAACTACGGGCCGACCGAGATCGGTGCGTTGCTGTTGTGTGTGGCCGCCACGGTCTGCGCCAGCGCCGGCAATTTGGTCAATGCGCGTAATCAAAAAGCCGGCATTGGCCTGTGGCAGGGTAACGCCTGGGGCATGTTGTATGGCGGGTTGGCGACGCTTGGGTTTGCCGTTGCCACCGGTTTGCCCCTGGCCTTTGATTTCAGCGTGCCTTACGTACTCAGTTTTGCCTACTTGACGGTGTTTGGCTCGATCGCCGCGTTCGCTGCGTATTTGACCTTGATCAATACCAGTGGGCCTGAAAAAGCGGCCTTTGCGACGTTACTGTTCCCGGTCGTGGCCCTGGCCATCAGCACGGCGCTGGAAGGCTATCAGTGGCATATCGAGGCCATGATCGGCGTGGTGTTGGTGCTGGCCGGCAATCGGATCGCGTTGCGCGCCGCCTAGTTCGCCCAGACGGTTGAATCGATATCCAAGGCCGCGTCCCAATACAGGTAGTCGTGCCAGCTGTAATGCAAAAAGTTCGGCGGGAATCCGCGGCCGTTTTCTTGCAGCGTCCACAACGAGGGAGCGCTGGGTGCCTGGGTCAGTCTAAGTCCGGAGGCCTTCAAGGATTTGTTGGCCTTTTTTCGATTGCAGCTGCCACAGGCGGCGACAATATTTTCCCAGTTCGTGCCACCGCCTTTGCTGCGGGGGATCACGTGATCAAAGGTCAGGTCTTTGGCCGGCAGGTGCGTGGCGCAGTACTGGCAGGTAAAGCGATCGCGCAAGAATAGGTTAAATCGGGTAAAGGCCGGGCGAGTGTCGCGCACGACGTACTCTTTAAGGGCAATGACCGATGGCAGCGCCATCTTGAAGCTGGGACTCGAGATTTCGGTGTCGTATTCCTCAACGATGGTCACCTTGTCGAGGAATACCGCTTTGACGGCGTCTTGCCAGCTCCACAACGAGAGCGGGTAGTAACTGAGCGGCCGAAAGTCCGCGTTAAGCACCAAGGCGGGTGCTGGTTGTTTGGTCCCCATACGGGGCAGTGCCACATTCATACCCTGCCGTCCTGCATAGTCAGTTGGCGCTCGGGATGGCCGGGCTACGGCATCCCGATGATGCTCGTGTCGTTGGCTAACAACCTGCCAACCTTGTATGACAAGCTGATGAATGTTGTGGGGTATGTCAAGCAGGGATCACAATTTCAGCGCACCCAACCGAGCACCGCAAAACCTATCACTAAATACGGAACCGGAACCCGGGCCGCCAGCAGTGCGCCGGCCAAAGCGATGCTAAGCCAGGCGTCCAGACCCGCCCGATATGCCCAGTCCAGCGGGGTGGCCAGGGCGGAAAATAACAAACCAATGGCGACAGGGACGGCACCGTTTAACAGCGCTTGAGTGCCCGCTGATTGTGTCGCCGGCATTCGCGCGATGGCCAGAATCAGCAGAGCGCCGGGCAGGAACACCGCAAGCACTGCCACCACCCCGGACAGCACATTGCCGCCGGCCAGGGCGCCTAGGTAACCGGCAAAGCCGAACATGGGCCCCGGCAAGGCCTGTGTTAATCCATATCCGGCCCAAAATGTTTGTGTCGTCGCCCCCTGCATCAACGCCGCCTCGTTTTGCATCCAGGGCAGGGCCACATGCCCACCACCGATCACCAAGGCGCCGACCCGATAGGCCGCCGCCCAAAGCTGGTCCCCGGCCAGAAAGCTCAGCAGTCCGATCGCAATAAAGAGCGCAGAAAAAATATTCATGCGCGGTTTTGGCAGGGCGCCCAGCGACAGGCCGGATTGCTGCAGACCAAGCACCGCGCCAAGTGCCACCAATCCCACTGCCAGCAGTTGGTGAGTCGCAAAGACCCCCGCCAGCACACCGATGACCAACAGCAGGGCTTGATAGCGTTGGTGGACCTGCTGTTTGACCATGTCCCAGGCGGCTTTTGCAATAACTGCAATGATCAGCCATTGAATGCTTTGCGCGGCGGCGTCCAGCCCGGCGGACGAAACCTGTTGCACGCCCAGGGCCGCGGCAATAAGCAGGGTGGCGATGGGCAGCGTGAAGCCCAACCACGCGGCCAGTGCGCCCCACAGCCCGCCTCTCAGATAGCCGATGCCCAGGCCGACTTGAGAGCTACTGGGTCCGGGGAGCGCGGAGGACCAAGCCAGCAGCCATTGATACTGCTGTGCACTCAGCCATTGGCGTTCGCGGACAAACACCTGATGGAACAAGGCCAGGTGCGCGGCGGGTCCACCAAAGGAGGTAAAACCCAAAGTTAAAAACAGTCGGAAAATAGTCATGTCCGGAGCCTCGGTCTGCTTTGTTACAGTTTTGTGAATTTTTTGTGAAGATCAAACCGCGCCTATTGCCAGCGAATTCCCTTAGCGGGGATTATCGTCGGCCGCGACAGGAGGTCAGAATGCAAACAATCATCGAGCGATTATTTCGTCAAGAGTGGTTTGAATTGGCGCGCCAAGGACTGGAGCCTCGGGTGGAGCTGTTCTCGAAACGCCTGAAATCTTTAAGCGGCCATGACGAGCTGCGAGCCATGCTGAAATACTACGATCAGCGGTACGGTCAGGGCCACTTGGAAAAACTGCGTCAAGCCGGATTAAGCGACACGGTCATTCGGGTATTTTCCAGCCCTGCGGCCTAAGCAGGCTCCGGGGTCTCGGCCAGATAGCGGGCTCGTTTTTTAGGCTTCAAGTGGGTCAAATCGACCATCACCAGGCCATCCACCGCATCGGCAAAGTCGGGGTCGGTGCCAAAGTCTCCAAACCACACTCCGCCGGGCTCGGCAATCTCGCTGTATTGTTTGTACAGCGTTGGCACGGCAACGCCCATGTTCGCCAGCAGCGCTTTTAATCGTTTGAAGTCCTTGGGGTAGTCATCACCGGTAAACTGCGTGACCAAGGCGTATACCTGACTGTCCTCAAAGCTGTAGGGATGGCGGTGCACGGCCAGGCCCTCGGGGGCGGGGAAATACAGCTGGTAAAAATACACCAGCAAATCCCGGGCGCCTGGGGGCAGCTGATTGCTGATGCTGGCGGGCCCAAACAGATAACGCGGCCCAGGGTGCTTTTGCAAATACGCCCCAATGCCCTGCCATAAATAATCCAGGCTTCGCTTGCCCCAGTACTTGGGTTGGACAAAGCTGCGGCCTAGCTCCAGGCCTTGATTCAAATACGGCGTCATCGCTGGGCCAAAGGCAAACAAGCTGTGGGTGTACAGCCCCTGGGTGCCGTGTTCGGCCATCACCTGAGCACTGTTGGCGACCCGATAGGCGCCAACCAATTCGAGCTCGTTGGGATTCCACAACACGATGTGCTCGTAGTGAGTATCAAATCCATCCATATCCCGTCGCTGGCCGGAACCCTCGCCAACCGCACGGAACGATACCTCGCGCAGGCGGGCCACCTCGCGCAAGATTGGCGTGCCCTGAATGTCCCGACACAGATAGATCGTTTGGCCATCGGCGGTTTGGCCGAGTACTTCGTGGCGTTCAAGCTCGGTCTTCAACACCTGCCGATTTTCCGGATGGGCAATCGACTGATGGGTCCGAAACAGGCCGGATTTCTTTTTCGCAATGCGATACAGGTGCTGGCGAAACCGAGCGGCCAGGGCGTCCAGGTCACGAATCTGATCTTGGTAGTCCGCATAGGCCACCGCTTCGCCGACCCGGATTTTCAGCGACCGGCTGGACTGGCGGAACATCTCTTTAATCAGCAGCAGGGTCGACAGCGGCTTGAACATGGCCGAGGCCAGATAAAACGCCAGCGAGTTTCGACCGTCGACAAAGACCGGCAGGATCGGCGCCTTGGCCCGGCGGGCCATGCGTAAAAATCCGGTATTCCAGGGTCCGTCCTTGACCCCGCTGGGCGACAGCCGACTGACTTCGCCGGCAGGAAAGATAATCAAGGCACCCTCGCCGTCCAGGTGCGTGTGAATCGCAGACAACGAGGCCCTGGCGGTTTGCCCTGACATGTTGTCGACCGGCAACAGCAGGTCATTGAGCGGCTCAATCGCCATCAAAATTTGATTGGCAACGATTTTGACGTCGGGACGAACCTGGCTGACCAGCTTGACCAATGACAATCCATCCAAGCTACCCAAAGGGTGATTGGCGGCAATGACCACGCGGCCATGGGACGGAATCCGTTCCAGGTGGCGGTCACTGATTTGATAGTCAAACTCAAAAAAGTCCAGCACCTGCTGAATAAAGTCCAACCCCTTGAGGTGCGGATAGTCCTGCTCAAAGGATTGAAATGCCCGTTCGTGCGTCAAATAGCGCAGCAACAAGGTCAGGGGTTTACTGATCCATGGCTTTTCGGCCAAATGAGGTGCTCGGCTCTGGAGCATTTGATCGACGTGAATCATGCCGCCACTTCCATATTGGGCTGCGCGTGTTTTGCGTGTTCGGGCCATTGCTGGCTGGTCACCAGGCGAAGTCGTCCTAGGTTGTCCTCGATCAATGCGCTGCAGTGTTCAACCCAGTCGCCGCTGTTGGCATACCAAATGGGGCCTTGATCAACCAGGGCAGGGCGGTGGATGTGACCGCAGACAATCCCGTCATAGCCTTCGGATTCGGCAAAGCGAATGGCGGTTTGCTCGAATTGATGGATGACGGCTCTGGCGGTGGCTGGGCGCATTTTTAAGTCCGCAGAGAGTGAGTGATACGGGCGCTTGAAAACCTTTTGCAGCGCGTGATGCCAGCGGTTGATGCGCAGCAACAGGCTGTAGGAGTGATCGCCGATCCATGACAGCAGCCGCCCCGTGCAGAACAGGCCATCAAAACGATCTCCGTGAATCAGTTTCAGACGTTTGCCCTGAGCCGTGGTGTGCTCGTATTCAATGTGGGTTTCAACATTCGGCAGCGACAGCGTCGGAAAGCTGCGCATCACGCCGTCATGGTTGCCGGGCACGTACACAATTCGCGTGCCGTTTTGCGCCATACGCTCAAAGGTTTTCAAAACTTGGGTGTGGGCGGGAGGCCAATGGCTGCGACGTTTCAGTGCCCAAAAGTCGACAATGTCGCCGAGCAGATAGAGCGTCTCGGGTTGGTGGCGATCCAGAAATGTCAGCAAAAGCTCTGCTTTACAATCCTTGGTGCCCAGATGGATATCCGATAGAAACAAGGTCCGGCAACGAGTCATAAGCATCTCCCTACTGGATGAACAGGATCGGGCAGACGCATGTCAGTCAGGTGACAGTTCGGTTGCAAATTGATGAAGGTTAGGCCGGCTGCGCGTCCAGGCGTTGGAAAAAAGCATCGCCGTGGCGATGGAAACTTTGTCGGTCACAGGGGATTAGGCCCTGGGCTTCGATTTGCTGGTGCAGGCGCTCCAGGTCTTGCGAGGAGTGATTGTTACCGGATAGCTCGATGATCAGTCCATCAATGCGCGAGGCCAGTTTTGAGGTAAACAACGCATCCAGAACATGCGGCTCGGCCCCTTCAACGTCGATTTTCACCCAAATTGGCCGCTGATGTTGTTCGGCAATGTGATCCAAAAATGAGCGGCCCAGGGTCAGGCTGGTGTGCGGCCGGCCCTTGGATTGATCGGTGATCGAAGCGCCGCCGGAATGGAATCGCGGGATGTGCAAATCGATCAGGCCAGGTTGATCGCCAGTAATGGCGGCACACAAGGGAATACCACCGCCGCCCGCGTTGATACTCAGGTTGGTCACCAGGTCGACAAAACGTTTTGGGTTGGGCTCAAAGGCCATGACGGCCAACCCACGTTTTTGCGCCAACACGGCAAACAGGCCTTGGTTAGCGCCGATGTCTAGGAACAGAGCGTTGTCCGGGGCAGACTGGATGTGGCGCCGGTGAAAGCCGCCGTACAAAGCCAGGGCGGACAACCAAAACGTCAGATCAAGTGGGCGTAGCTGAAGCCAAACCCCATACAGGCTAGGAAATCGCATGGCCGCAGGCTAGGTCGGGCCTGTGACAATCTGATGACAATAAAAAAGGGAGGCGCTTGGCCTCCCTTTCGTGATTGGTGGTTGGTCACTAACCAATCGGATGATTGGGTTCCGTGGGAACCGGCGGCGTTATTCCGCAGGATCCTCGTAAAAACCGATGTCAGATACAACCGTTCCAAGATCACTAGACATTAGATCACCTCCTGCTATTTCGCCGCTAAATACCCTTCGAATGTAATGGGTTTTTGGCCGGTTGCAAAGGGGGCGATTCGAGTGGTGATTCCGGGCACAAAAAAGGCGCCGTCGATAACGACGGCGCCTTGGCGATCACCCAGGAGGGCCTTAGTACTTGTAGGCTTCGGGCTTGAACGGGCCTTCGACCTTGACGTTGATGTAGTCGGCTTGGGTTTGGGTCAGTGTGGTGATCACGCCGCCAAATCCTTCGACCATGGCCAAGGCTACTTCTTCGTCCAGTTTTTTCGGCAGGACTTCGACCTTGATCGCGGCGGCCTTTTCGCTGGCTGGCAGATCAGCAAAGCCGCGCTTGACCATTTCGATCTGGGCCAACACCTGGTTGGCAAACGAGCCGTCCATGATGCGACTGGGGTGGCCGGTGGCGCAGCCCAAGTTGATCAGACGGCCTTCGGCCAACAGGATTAGGTAATCGTCATCGGCGTCGCTACGGAATACCTGGTGAACCTGAGGTTTCACCTCTTGCCATTTCCAAGCCTTGCGCATGTAGGCGGTGTCGATTTCGTTGTCGAAGTGGCCAATGTTGCAGACCAATGCGCCGCGTTTAAGACCGGTCAAAATCGCGCTGTCGCACACATTGACGTTGCCGGTCGTGGTGACCAAGACGTCGGTGTCGCGCAGCAAAGCGTGGTTTAGGTCTTCAACTCGACCTGTGGTGTCGCCGTTCTGATAGGCCGAGACCACTTCAAAACCGTCCATGCAGGCCTGCATGGCACAGATCGGGTCGATCTCACTGACCCGCACGATCATGCCTTCTTGACGCAGCGACTGGGCTGAGCCCTTGCCGACGTCACCGTAGCCGATGACCAGAGCGCGCTTGCCGGACAACAGCATGTCAGTGGCCCGTTTGATGCCATCATTCAGGCTGTGGCGGCAACCATACTGGTTATCGTTTTTCGCCTTGGTGACCGAGTCGTTGACGTTGATCGCGGGAATTTTAAGGGTGCCGGCTTCCAGCATTTCGACCAGGCGGTGCACACCCGTGGTGGTCTCTTCGGTTACGCCGTGGATGTGTTCCAGCATCTCGGGATACTTTTCGTGCACCATATTGGTCAAATCGCCACCGTCATCCAACAGCATGGTCGCGTTCCAGGGCTGGCCATCTTTCAGGATGGTTTGCTCGACGCACCACTCGCCTTCTTCGTTGGATTGACCCTTCCAGGCATAGGTCGGGATACCAGCGGCTACCATGGCGGCGGCGGCATGATCCTGGGTCGAGAAAATATTGCAGCTGGACCAGCGCAATTCGGCGCCCAAATCCACCAGCGTTTCCATCAACACGGCGGTTTGGATGGTCATGTGGATGCAACCGATGATGCGTTGCCCAGCCAGCGGCTGCTCATCACGATATTTTTTACGCAGCTTCATCAGGGCGGGCATTTCACGCTCGGCCAGTGAAATTTCGCGACGGCCAAAATCGGCCAGACTCAGGTCGGCGATTTTGTGATCGCCGTTCAATACGTCTTCAGGACGTGCATTCATGGTGCGTTCCTCTTAAAGGCCGGCGCTTTGGCGCAGGACGTTGGCTTTATCGGTTTGTTCCCAGCTTAGTTCAATATCGCTACGTCCGAAGTGACCGTAGGCGGCTGTGGGCTGGTAGATGGGGCGTTTTAGGTCGAGCATTTCGATCAGCCCCCGGGGGCGCAGGTCAAAGTGCTCGCGCACCAAGGCTACGATCTGGGCCCGGGCAATTTTTTCGGTGCCAAAAGTTTCCACACTGATGCTGGTGGGTTCGGCTACGCCGATGGCATAGGACACCTGAACTTCGCAGCGCTCGGCCAAGCCGGCCGCGACAATGTTCTTGGCCACGTAACGCGCGGCATAGGCCGCTGAGCGGTCAACCTTGGACGGGTCTTTTCCGCTAAAGGCACCGCCGCCGTGGCGGGCCATGCCGCCATAGGTATCAACGATGATCTTGCGACCGGTCAGGCCACAATCGCCGACCGGGCCACCGATCACAAATCGGCCGGTGGGGTTGATGTGGTACAGGGTGTCCTCATGCAGCCATTCTGCCGGCACGACCTTTTCGATGATTTCACTGCGCACGGCGGCTTGCAGATCCTCAAGCTCGATGCTTTCGTCATGCTGGGTCGACAATACGATGGCGTCGACGCCTGCAATCTTGCCGTCCTCGTAGCGAAAGGTCAGCTGGCTCTTGGCATCGGGGCGCAGGAAGGGCAGTGCGCCGGACTTGCGGACCTCGGCCTGCTTGCGGACCAATTCGTGGGCGTAGTGGATGGGCGCAGGCATCAGGCTGTCGGTTTCGTTGGTGGCATAGCCAAACATAAGGCCCTGGTCGCCGGCGCCTAGGTCTTTGTTGGCGGCCTCGTCGACGCCCTGGGCAATGTCGGCGGATTGCTTGCCGATGCCGTTTAAAACCGCACAGGTGTTGCCATCAAAGCCCAACTCGCTGGAGTTATAGCCAATGTCGGTGACGACCTTGCGGACGATCTCCTCGATGTCGACCCAGGCGTCTGTGCGCACTTCGCCGGCCACCATGACCAACCCAGTCTTGACCAAGGTTTCCACCGCAATGCGTGATTCGGTGTCCTCTTTTAAGAGCGCATCCACAATGGCATCTGAAATCTGGTCCGCGACCTTGTCTGGGTGGCCCTCGGAGACAGATTCGGAAGTAAATAGGGTGCTGTCAGTCATTGCGTTTTCTCGTCCGTTGCGCAGAAAGATAAAGATATAAGCAAATCCTTATATATGCAATTTTTTGCCCTTCCCTGAACTTGAATTTGGCGCTGGCTGACGTAGACAGATAAATCATTGAGACCCAAGGCGAGTTTTGGGACAATCCGCGCCTCAACTTCGACAGGACTTCGCAATGACCGATCGCCGTCAACTCGCCAACGCCATTCGCGCGTTGAGCATGGATGCTGTTCAAAAAGCTAATTCAGGACACCCGGGGGCCCCCATGGGAATGGCCGATATTGCCGAGGTGTTATGGCGAGATCACCTGCGTCACGATCCTAACGATCCAAATTGGCCCAATCGCGACCGTTTTGTGTTGTCCAACGGGCATGGCTCGATGCTGCTGTACAGCCTGCTGCACCTGTCGGGCTACGATTTGGGCATCGACGAGCTAAAGCAATTCCGCCAACTGCACAGCCGGACACCGGGCCACCCCGAATACGGCTATGCACCGGGCGTCGAGACCACCACCGGACCCTTGGGCCAAGGCTTGGCCAATGGCGTGGGCATGGCGTTGGCCGAACAGATTTTGGGCGCGCAATTTAACCGCGCTGACCACGAGGTGGTCGATCACCGGACCTATGTGTTTGTCGGGGACGGTTGTTTGATGGAGGGCATCAGCCACGAAGTCTGCTCGCTGGCCGGCACCTTGGGACTGGGCAAGTTGATCGTGTTTTATGACGACAACGGCATTTCCATCGACGGCGAGGTTGAAGGCTGGTTCACCGACGACACCGACCAGCGTTTTGGCGCCTATAACTGGCAGGTCATTGGCCCGATTGATGGTCACGACAGCGATGCGATTAACGCCGCTATCTTGGACGCCCAGTCCGATGAAACGCGTCCCACTTTAATTCGGTGCCGCACGCGCATTGGCTTTGGCTCGCCCAACAAAGAAGGTAAAGAAGAAAGCCATGGCGCGCCGCTGGGCGAGGAAGAAATCGCTCTGACCCGAGCTGCGCTGGGTTGGGAGCACGGCCCCTTTGAAGTGCCGGCGGATATCTATGCGGCCTGGGACGCCAAGGAAAAAGGCGAGAGTCTGCACGGCGCTTGGGCTGAGTCGATGGTTGAGTACCGCAAGGCTCACCTGGCGTTGTCTGAAGAGCTGGACCGTCGTTTGTCCGGCGATTTGAGTGTCGACATCGAGGCGGCAGCGCTGGAGTACGCTCGGGAATTGCAGGCCGAAGCCCCGAAGGTCGCGACCCGCAAAGCCAGTCAAATGGCGCTCGACAAGTTTGGCCCAATGGTGCCGGAATTGCTGGGCGGCAGTGCGGATTTGGCCGGTTCTAACCTGACCATCTGGAAGGGCAGCGAGTCCGTGGCTGCTGACCAAAAAGGCGGTAACTACGTGCATTACGGTGTGCGGGAATTTGGTATGGCTGCGATGATGAACGGCGTCGCCCTGCACGGCGGCTTTGTGCCCTACGGCGGAACCTTTTTGATCTTTATGGAATACATGCGCAATGCCGTGCGCATGGCGGCTTTGATGAAGCAGCGCGTGGTCCATGTTTTGACGCACGACTCGATTGGCCTCGGCGAAGATGGCCCGACACACCAACCGATCGAGCAAATCGCCAGTCTGCGCGGCACGCCGAATTGCGACCTGTGGCGTCCCGCGGACGCGGCCGAGACCGCGATCGCCTGGGGCAGCGCCATCGCTCGCGAAGACGGCCCGACCTGTCTGGCGCTTAGCCGTCAGGGTCTGCCGACCTTGCCCCGAGCCGACGTCGCCGATATCGCACGGGGTGGTTATGTTCTGGTCGACTGCGAAGGTGAGCCTGATGTGATCGTGATCGCCACCGGTTCTGAGGTTGAGCTGGCGGTTCAGGCAGCCGAGCAGTCCAACGCCAATGTGCGCGTGGTATCGATGCCCTGTGCCGAGGCCTTCGAGCGGCAAAGCGTCGAGTACCGCGAATCGGTTCTGCCCAGCGAAGTGGCGGCACGAGTGGCAATCGAAGCCGCCCATCGCGACTTTTGGTACAAGTACGTTGGCCTGGATGGCGAGATTATTGGCATGGACAGCTTTGGTGAATCGGCCCCGGCTGGCGCCTTGTTCGAGCACTTCGGCATCACGGTGGACGCCTTGTTGGATGCGATCGAGCGCCTGAACGAGCCCTTCGAAGACTAGGCAGTGCGCATTGGGATCAATGGTTTCGGCCGGATCGGTCGATGCGTCTTCTGGGCCCTGCATCAGCGGGGCCTGGCGGATCAGCTCGAGATTGTCCGTATCAACGACACGGGCGAACTGGACACTCTGCGCCTGTTGGCCAAGTACGATTCGATTCATGGGCGGTTCCCAGAAACCCTAAGCAACACCGACGGCGGACTGGCAGTTAACGGCCGCCCGATTCAATTCAGCCAAGACATCGAAGCCCGGGACATTGATTGGTCCGGAGTGGATTTGGTCATGGAGTGCTCCGGGCGTAACCCGGATCATCGTCGTGCATTGGCCCACCTACAGGCCGGCGCGCCGCGGGTTCAGGTGGGGGCCCCGGCGGGCCCCGAGATGCCGTTGACCTTGATTCGGGGGTTAAACGAATCGCAACTCACCGCTGAGCATACCCATTGGTCCCTGGGCTCTTGCACCACCAACTGTCTGGGGGTGACCTTAAAAGCGCTCGAGGGGCTGGCGATTGAGTCCGGCACCTACACCACAATCCACAGTTACACCAACGATCAGGTCTTGGTCGATCAGTCGCACCGTGATCCAAGGCGGGCCCGGTCGGCTGCGCTGTCAATGGTTCCGACCACGACCAATGCCCTGCACGCGCTGGAGTGGGTGATGCCGGCCATCGCCGGGCGTATCCAGGGGTATTCCATGCGCGTGCCGACGGCCAATGTGTCCTGTGTGGATATGACCCTGGCGCTAGATCAGGCCATCGATCTGGACACTGTGCGCCAGCGCTTCGTCGAGTCAGCGCAGGCATCTAACGGTGTCTTGGCGGTTACCGATGAGCCATTGGTGTCGATCGACTTCACCGGGCACCCGGCTAGTGCCATCGTCGACTTGGGATTGTTACAAGTGACCGGCAAACTAGTGCGTATTGTGTCTTGGTATGACAATGAATGGGGTTATGCCAACCGAATGATCGATACCGCCCTGCAAGTGGCAGAATTTAATCAGTAACAGGAGTCTGTGTGAAACGGATGTCAGACCTAGACTTGGCCGGTCGCCGAGTCTTAATTCGTCAAGATTTGAACGTGCCGATCAAAAACGGCCAGGTGTCCTCGGATGCGCGTATTCGTGCCGCAGTGCCCACGTTGCAGGCCGCTTTGCAGGCCGGCGCGGCGGTCATGGTGATGTCGCATTTGGGCCGCCCGACGGAGGGCCAGGTCGAATCTGAATACAGTTTGGCACCGGTCGCTGCACACTTGTCGGGCTTGTTGGGCCAGCCGGTCGAGTTGGTGACCGACTGGATTGACGGCGTGCAGGTCGAGCCGGGTCAAATTGTACTGTGTGAAAACGTACGCTTTTTGGACGGCGAAAAACGCGACGACTCGGCACTGGCGGCCAAGATGGCCAGCCTATGCGATGTGTACGTCATGGATGCCTTTGGCACCGCCCATCGGGCTCAGGCCTCGACCCATGGGGTTGGTTTGGCCGCGCCGGTGGCTTGTGCTGGGCCATTGTTGGCCGGCGAGCTGGATGCACTCGAGCAAGCCTTGGCCAGCCCCAAGCGGCCCCTGTATGCGATTGTTGGGGGCTCCAAGGTCAGCACCAAGTTGGATGTTTTGAACCGCTTGGCCGAGTTGTGCGATGGCCTGATTTTGGGTGGCGGCATCGCCAATACCTTTTTGGCCGCCTCTGGGCACCCAGTGGGCGCCAGCCTATACGAGCCGGATTTGATCCCCACGGCCCAGGCCTTGATGGCGAAAACCGAGATCCCATTGCCCAGTGACGTGCGCTGTGCCAAGTCGTTTAGCGAAGACGCCCAAGCCGTTATCAAGCCGGTCAGCGAAGTCAGCGACGATGATCAGATTCTGGACATTGGCCCGGACAGCGAGCAGGCCCTGCGCGAGCAAATTTTGCAAGCCGGCACCGTGCTATGGAACGGGCCGTTGGGAGTTTTTGAGTTCGCCCAATTTGCCAGCGGTACCCAGGCCTTGGGCCAGGCGATCGCTGATAGCGCGGCGTTCTCGGTGGCTGGCGGCGGCGACACGCTAGCGGCGATTGATCAATTCGGTCTGACCGACCAGATTTCTTACATTTCGACCGGTGGCGGCGCGTTCTTGGAATACGTCGAAGGGAAGACACTGCCGGCGGTGGCTATGCTGGCCCAACGTGCAGCAAATTAAGGGAATTTAACGATGGCACTGATTAGCTTACGACAACTACTGGACCACGCGGCGGAGAACGATTACGGCGTGCCTGCGTTCAACGTCAACAACCTAGAACAGATGCGCGCGATTATGCAGGGCGCTGCGGCCACCGACAGCCCGGTTATCGTTCAGGCCAGTGCTGGGGCGCGCAAATATGCGGGGCCAAATTTTTTGCGCCATATGATCCTGGCGGCGATCGAAGAATTCCCCGATATCCCGGTTTGTATGCACCAGGACCACGGCGCCTCGCCCGCGGCTTGTCAGCGCTCGATTGCCATGGGCTTTAGTTCGGTCATGATGGACGGCTCTTTGATGGAAGATCAAAAGACCCCGGCTAGCTATGAGTACAACGTGGACGTGACCCGTCGCACGGTGGAAATGGCGCATGCCTGCGGTGTCTCGGTCGAGGGCGAGCTGGGCTGTTTGGGCAGTCTGGAAACGGGGCAGGCCGGCGAAGAAGACGGCGTGGGCGCCGAGGGCACCCTGAGCCACGAGCAGATGTTGACCGATCCTGAAGAGGCGGCCGACTTTGTTAAGCAAACCGGCGTGGATGCGTTGGCGATTGCCATTGGTACCAGCCACGGGGCCTATAAATTTACCCGCCCGCCGACCGGTGACGTATTGGCGATCGAGCAGATCAAAGCCATCCATGCGCGCATTCCTGACACCCATTTGGTCATGCACGGCTCCTCGAGTGTGCCCCAGGAGTGGCTAGCGGTGATCAACGAGTTTGGCGGCGAAATTCCAGAGACCTACGGCGTGCCCGTTGAGGAAATCTGTGAGGGCATCAAGCACGGGGTGCGTAAGGTCAATATCGATACCGACCTGCGTTTGGCCTCGACCGGTGCCGTGCGCCGCTTCCTGGCTCAGCATCCGGCCGAGTTCGACCCGCGTAAATTCTTAAAGGCGACCCTGGATGCCATGCAGGCCATCGTCATCGATCGCTATCAGGCCTTTGGATGTGCCGGGCAGGCCAGCACCCTAAAGCCCATGAGCCTCGACGCCATGACTGAGCGCTATTTGACCGGCGACTTGGATCCCAAGATCCGGTGAACGGCGGTACAAAACGGGTCCCGCAATGGGACCCGGACGCGCTACGGGGCCGTCTGGGCCCCTTTCCATCGCCACCCCCGGCGGTGTTGGACACCTTTTTAGCTTATTACGGATTCCCTGACGCCCAACACGAAGTGGGCACCTTGATCGATGGCGACAGCCAGGTCGTGGTGCATCGCTTTACACCCGAGCGGCCGGTGGCTGAGTGTTTGTTTGTCACCGGCTATCTGGATCATGTCGGCCTGTTTGGCAACCTGATCCAGGTGCTGTTGGATCTAGGTTATCGGGTCACGACCTTTGACCTGCCCGGGCAAGGGCTGTCATCTGGCCCGCGGGCCCAAGTCGAGAGTTTTGGCGAGTACTTTTCCGCCCTCGAGCGGGTCGTGGCCACCCTGGGCGAGTCTGAGTTGCCCTGCTTGGCATTGGGTCAGTCGACCGGGGGCAGCGCCTGGTTGGATTGGATTCGTCGTCACGGGGATCAGGGTTTTGATCGCTTTATTTTGATGAATCCCCTGATTCGGCCACGTAATTGGCGCTATTTAGGGTGGTTACACCGAGCGTTAAAGCCGATGCTGAGAACGGTCAAGCGAGGTCGGGGCGGCGGGACCCACAACGAGCGCTTCAACCGCTTTATCCAGTCCGAGGACAGCTTGCAAAGTCCAGTCATTCCGGTGGCTTGGTTGACCGCGATGGTCGAGTTCAAGAATTCAATTGTGGCCATGCCGCCGGCCAGTGGCGAGCGGTTGTGGATTTTCCAAGGAACCGAGGAAGAAACCGTCGATGCACCGTGGAATTTAGCCCGCATCGCAGAGAAATTCCCCGGCGCTCGAATGGTGAGGGTGCCCGGTGCTCGCCACCATTTGGCCAACGAGACCGAGCCCTATCGCCAGCCCGTCATCGACGCACTGGCGAGTTTTATCAGAACAGTCGACGAACCTTGATGGTGTGTTCGATGGTTTGCAGCGCGTCCATCGCTTCTTCAGAAGAATCTGCACTGACGTCAATCACCACATAACCAATCGACTCGTCGGTCTGCAAGAACTGCGCCGCGATGTTGATGCCGGCGTTGCCAAAAACTTGGTTGATCGAGCTCAATACGCCGGGCACGTTTTCATGCACGTGCAACAACCGGTGATGGTTGGGGTGCGGCGGCAGGGCCACCTCGGGGAAGTTAACGCTGGTCAGGGTCGAGCCGTTGTCCGAGTAGCGAACCAGCTTTTCCGCCACTTCAACACCAATGTTGACCTGGGCTTCCATGGTCGATCCGCCGATGTGTGGCGTCAGCAGCGCATTATCAAAGGCAATGAGCGGGCTCTCGAAGGGGTCGTCATTGCCCTTGGGCTCGACGGGAAACACGTCGACGGCGCAACCAAGAATGCGTTGCTCGTCCAGTGCGGCTGCCAACGCATCGATGTCCACCACGGTTCCACGGCTGGCGTTGATCAGGATGGACTCGGCCTTCATCAGGCCAATTTCCCGGGCGCCGATCATGTCCTTGGTGCTGTCTAACTCGGGCACATGCAGGCTGACCACATCGGACTTGGCCAACAGGGTATCCAGGCTGGACACCTGGGCTGCGTTGCCCAGTGGTAACTTGCTGACAGTGTCGTGGAATATCACGCGCATGCCCAGGGACTCGGCCAATACCGACAACTGACTGCCGATCGAGCCATAGCCAACAATGCCCAGAGTCTTGCCGCGAATCTCAAAACTGTTTTTCGCGCTTTTCAGCCAGCCGCCCCGATGGGCTGCGGCATTTTTAGCCGGAATGCCACGCAGCAACAGAATTGCCTGGCCCAAGACCAGTTCGGCCACCGAGCGGGTGTTGGAGTAAGGCGCGTTGAACACCACCACGGCGTTTTCTTTCGCGGCTTGCAGGTCAACCTGGTTAGTGCCAATGCAAAAACAGCCGGCTGCCAGCAGGCGATCTGCGGCCTCAAAGACCCGGCGGGTCAGCTGGGTGCGCGAGCGAATTCCAATGAAGTGGACGCCTTTGATTTTTTCGATCAAGTCGTCTTCGTTCAGGGCAGTGGGTAGCAGTTCAACGTTGTTGTATCCGGCGTCTCGAAAGGTATCCACCGCGCTGGGGTGAATGCCTTCCAATAACAAAATACGGACGCGGTCCTTGGCAAACGATACCGGCGCGTTCATGAATTTCCTCTACAGTGGGTCATGCGAAACGGGGATTGATCGTCGCATTCTAACAGCTATGGGTCGCAAAAGTTATAAGGGGCGACGTTCGTCTACGCCGTCCGGCGTGGACATCAGCACCACGTCAGCCGGGCGCAAGGCGAAGATTCCGTTGCACACGACACCAGGAATATTGTTGATCTGCTGTTCTAGCTGTTTCGGGTCCTGGATGTTCAGGCCGTGCACGTCCAAAATTTGGTTGCCATTGTCCGTGACCACCCCTTCGCGATACACCGGATCGCCACCGAGTTTGACCATCGCCCGGGCCACCAGTGAACGGGCCATGGGAATGACTTCAACGGGCAAGGGAAAGGCTCCGAGCACATCGACTTGCTTGCTGGCATCGACAATGCAAATAAAACGTTGGCAGGCCTGGGCGACGATTTTTTCCCGGGTCAGGGCGGCGCCGCCCCCTTTGATCAGGTTTAACTGCGGATCGAACTCGTCCGCCCCATCGACATACACAGGCAGTGAGCCGGTTTCGTTAAGCTCAAACACATCGATGCCACAGGCTTTTAGTCGATCGGCACTGGCCTGCGAGCTGGCCACTGCCCCTTTAAAGTCCATCGCGTACTCGCCCAACGCATCAATAAAATAATTAGCGGTTGAGCCGGTTCCAATGCCAATGACCACGTCTTCTGCCAACAGAGGCTTGACCTGTTCAAGGGCTTTTAGGGCTACGGATTTTTTCATGTCGTCTGCGTTCATAGGGCATCCCAGCGAGTTTTTGCGTCTGGCCTGATATGATGCGCGGGCACAACGACGGAGCGAGCATGCACAGCGAAACCATCAAGCGAATTCTAGAGGCGCGAGTATACGACGTTGCCGTCGAAACGCCCGTAGATTCGTCGCGATTTTTGTCTCAGCGTTTAGGCAACGAGGTGTTGTACAAGCGTGAAGACCTGCAACCCGTGTACTCCTTCAAGAACCGCGGAGCCTATAACAAGCTGGTCCATTTGACTCAGCCGCAGCGCGACGCCGGGGTCATCGCGGCCAGCGCCGGTAACCACGCACAAGGGGTGGCCAAGGGTGCCAGCTTTTTGGGCATGCGCAGCGTCATCGTCATGCCCAACACCACGCCTGCCATCAAGGTTAATTCCGTGCGCGCCCTTGGTGGTGAGGTGGTCCAGTTTGGGGATACCTTTGACGAGGCCTACGCCGAGGCCATGCGCCTGGCCGAGCGCGATCAACTGACTTTTATTCACCCCTTTGACGACCCCTATACGATTGCAGGCCAAGGCACCATCGGCATGGAGATCCTGCGCCAGGTCAAGGCGCCGATCGATGCGATATTTGTCCCGGTCGGGGGCGGGGGCATCGCCGCCGGCATCAGCGCCTACGTCAAGTATTTACGCCCCGAGACCAAAATCATCGCGGTCGAGGCCGAGGACAGTGCCTGCCTAAAAGCCGCCATGGATGCAGGCCAGCGGGTCACCCTGTCAGAAGTCGGCATCTTTGCGGATGGCGTTGCCGTGGCCACCATTGGCGAAAACACCTTCGAGATTTTGCGCCATACGGTGGATCAGGTGATCACCTGCACCACCGATGAAATGTGTGCGGCGATCAAGGACGTGTACGACGATTTGCGTTGCGTGTCCGAGCCCGCCGGTGCCCTGTCCGTTGCGGGCCTAAAGAAATACGTCGAGCAGACCGGCGTGTCCGACCAGCGCCTGGTGGCCATTGTGTCCGGCGCCAATGTGAACTTCGATCGATTGCGCCATGTCAGCGAGCGGGCCGAGATCGGCGAGCGCCGCGAAGCCATTTTGTCGGTACAGATTCCCGAGCAACCCGGCAGTTTCCGGCGTTTCTGTTCGATGATTGGCCAGCGCAATATCACCGAATTCAACTATCGCTACGCCGACGCCAAAGACGCTCAGATTTTTGTTGGCCTGACCTTGGACCCGACTGGGGACGATCGTCAGGAGTTAATTGATCAGCTCAGCATCGGTGGTTTCAAGGTGACCGACCTGAGTGATAACGAGCTGGCCAAAGTGCACATTCGTCACATGGTCGGTGGGCATGCGCCAGCGGCAGGCGCCGAGCGCTGTTATCGGTTTCAGTTCCCCGAGCGGCCGGGTGCCTTGATGAAGTTTCTCGATCGTTTGGGCGAGCGCTGGAACATCAGCGCCTTTCACTATCGCAACCACGGCGCCGCCTACGGCCGAACGCTGTGCAGTGTTCAGGCCAGCGAGGGTGATCAAGCGGAGTTAGAAACCTATTTGGACGAGGTCGGCTACCAGTATTGGGATGAGACAGAAAATCCTGCGTTCAGGCAGTTCCTAGGGTCTTAAGTCGGCGGCGGGGGGGCGCTTTGCGCTGGCCCAGCAGGTCATT
Source organism: uncultured Litorivicinus sp. (assembly GCA_938091715.1). Lineage (GTDB taxonomy): Bacteria > Pseudomonadota > Gammaproteobacteria > Pseudomonadales > Litorivicinaceae > Litorivicinus. Next base: position 8,108 of record CALKMT010000126.1, on the reverse strand, counting down.
TGCCCGGAACCCATGTTCGGCCAATTCGTCCAACGCTAGGCGCAAAGCCAGGGTCCATTCCCGAAAGCTGCCCTCATCCACCTTGCGCGTCAGGTTGTACCGGTGGGCTTCAACGGTACGGGCACTGATGCCCAGTGCATTAGCCAATTCAGGGGCGGAATCGTAGGTGCAGGATTTGACAAAGACTTCCTGTTCTTTGCGGGTTAGGCGGGCAATCAGCGCCAACAACTTGTCGTGTCGCTGGGTCCAGTCGCGCAATGTGCGATATCGCGTGAATGCGCGCTCGACAATGGCCTGTTGGATGATTCGATCCGCGTCACTGCCCACCACGCCAATCGCGGCATGCTCGATCAGTCGGTCCAACACCTGTGAATCATCGGGTGTGCCGAGACCCAGCAGAATCGCCGTGGGAAATTCTTGGCGTAAAGCATCAATCTCGCCCGGCTTCAGACCGGGTAAATCCATGGCGATGAGCGGGAATTGACCGATGCCTTTGCTGTCATCAGTCGGCTTGCCCATATGCAACGTGCAGGCTTCGACGGAAGTTAACAGCGCTTCCCACCGAGACGGGGTTGATGAAATCAGGCTCAATTTAATCATTATCTGAGGGTAGCCGAAGTTTCGGCCCTGAGCAATCCGGTTCGGAAGTAATTTACCCTTAGTCAGCTCGTTCGGAGCTGTCCAGTCGGACCAGATGGGCGGTCATGCGGGCGTATTCCACGACGGACTCCAAGTCGGCGGGGTCAATCGGGTCGTCCAGCGAGACCCGGCTAATCTCGACCATATCGTCAATGGCCTGTTGCGTATCCCGGGTAAACGAGCGCTGGGTCGAGCCCAAGCCCAGCCCCAATAGAAATCCCTGGGTCCAATGGGCCAGGCCTTGTAGGCGCTCGCTGGCGGTATGGTCCGAAATCAAGGGTTGCAGGGTGAACTCGCTGGATTCCAAGTCTTGTTGGATCTGCAAGAACAAGGTTTCCAGTAGTAATTGATGGGCCGCAATCGAGCTGCCAAGCAGCTCGGATAGGACGCCGAGCACCTGTGACTCGCTGTGCAAATGCCCCGTAGCGATCAGGCCGGTGATCGCGCCATGACACTCGGACGGGCTTAAATCGCTGCCCAGTGTGACCAGCGCTGGCGCCAGGTGCTCAAACCAGTAATCATTGCTGTGTGCCAATTGTTTGCCCCCACCGGTCAATCTTCCTATATTGGGGCGACTTATACAGGAGAACCGCATGAATCGCGAAGGCATCGACGCGTTAGAACAGCGAGTCGAGACGTTGATCCGTCTGTGTTCTGAGTTGCAACAACACAATCATGAGCTCTCCTTGGAAACCCAAAGCTTACGTTCCAAGGTGGCCAAAATGGCGTCCAAGCATGAGCAGGCCCGGGACCGCTTGAACCAAATCGGCGAGCGAATCAAGGCGCTGGAGACCTCGGCATGAGCGACAAGGAAACCGTTAACCTACGCATCGCCGGCAAGGATCATGCCCTCAGCTGTGATCCCAACGACGCGCCAGGTCTGGCGGCGGCGGCCCAAGAAGTCGAGCGTCGGGTGCAGAAATTGCGTGAAGCCCAGCCGCAGATTTCATCCGAGCGGGCCATCACCTTGGCCGCGCTGGACATCGCCTTTGAGTCCGCCAAGGGGGGCAAATTGGGCGGGGGCGTCGACAGCGGTAAGGTTGAGCAGCTAAACCGTCGATTAGACGAAGCATTGGACCGATTGCAAGGCGCGCTGGACCTTTAATACTTGTATAATTAGCGGGCCTGGGGTGCTTGCCAGTGAGCTGGAGTCCCTGAGCCGATGTTAAAAACCTAGGAATTCTTGGTTTTGGTGGTGAGCATGTCCGCGCGACGGAAAGCCTAAGCCTCTCCCGAGTCTTCCGCCTTGAACCTTTGGGTTCAAGGGCTAGGCACGCAGCGGCACTTCCGGGTCTTGATTATGAAACCATCCATCGCGCGCCAGCTAGGGCGCACTGGCCGCCAGGCCCTTGGCCCCGCACGGCGGGCCGTCTTGAACCAGCAACTGCAACACAATCTGTCTCATCTGCAGGGCCGTATCGGAAGCTATTGGGCATTGCCTGAAGAAGCCAACCCCGGCCGGCACCCCGGTTGGTATTTGCCCTGTCTTCAAGATCAGTCGTTAGTGTTTCGTCGTTATCAACGCGATGCGGACTGCCAGCCAGGCGCGCTAAATATACCGGTTCCCATTGAGGGCGAGACGCTGGGACTGCAGGCGTTGGATTGGGTGTTGGTTCCATTGACCGCGTTTGACCGGGCAGGGACCCGAGTGGGGATGGGGGGCGGCTATTACGATCGCACGCTGGGTCAGATACCCCGTGGCCAACGCATTGGCATTGCCTTTGACGCGCAGTGTGTGGGTCGAATAACCCCAGCTGCTTGGGATCAGCCGCTGGGCGCGATTGTCACACCCAGCGGTTGGATCCGCTTGCGCTAACCTCTGTGCTAGATCGCCAGATAGGTGTTGCGCAGTTCTTCGTCGTTTAGAACTTCTTCGGCGGTACCGTCAAAGACCACGGTGCCGGTGTCCAAAATCACCGCACGATCGGCCAGTTTCAGAGCCGCAATCGCGTTCTGTTCAACGATGACCGTGGTGATACCCAGCTCTTTGATCTCCCGCAGGGTCTTTTCAATTTCCTGCACGATAACCGGCGCCAAGCCCTCGTACGGCTCGTCGAGCAACAACAATTTGATGTCCCGAGCCAGCGCACGACCCACGGCCAGCATCTGTTGTTCACCACCGGACAGCGTGGTGCCCTCTTGGTTGCGGCGCTCTTTGAGTCGCGGGAACAGCTCGTAAATTCGCTCGATCGACCAGCCCTTGGGCTCAGCGATTTGTGCTAATAACAAGTTTTCCTCGACGGTCAGGCCCTGAATGATGCGGCGATCTTCCGGCACCAGTGCGACGCCATTCTGTGCCGCTTCGTAGGTGGTCATTTCGTGAACCGGCTTGTGGTCCAGCCAAATCTCGCCTTGACGAATTTCGGGATCTTCGCAGCGGGCAATGGTCCGCAACGTCGAGGTCTTGCCGGCGCCGTTGCGTCCTAGCAGGGCCAGGATCTCACCTTCGTGAATGTTAAAGCTGACGCCTTGGACGATGTACGACTCGCCGTAGTAGCTGTGCAGGTCGTGGGCCGAAAAATATACCGGTGCGTTACCCACGCTTTGGCCTTTGACCGATTCGCTTGTAACGTCACTCATACTTCCGCTCCTCCCAGGTAAGCTTCGCGGACCTTGGGATCCACTTTAATTTCTTCCGGCGTGCCCTCGACAATGACATGACCCTGGGCCAATACACTGATGCGCTCGGCCAGTGAAAACACCACGTGCATGTCGTGCTCAATGATGGCCATGGTAATGCCGCGACTGGCGATCTGCTTTAGCAGGTCAATGGTGTTGTTGGTGTCGGCCCGCGCCATGCCGGCGGTGGGCTCGTCGAGCAACAACAGCTTGGGATCCTGCGACAGGCACATGGCCAGCTCCAAACGACGCTTATCACCCCGGGACAACGACCCAGCAATGGTGTCTTTTTTGCCCCACAGGTTGACGTCATCCAGAAAGTGATGGGCCTTGTCGATCAGATCCGCTTCGTCGTCCGAGCGCTTCCACGGGTTCATCTTGAACGCGCCGTCGCGATGGGCCAGCAGCGGAATCATCATGTTTTCCATGATGCTCAGCTCACCGAAAATCTCGGGGGTTTGGAACACTCGAGAAATGCCGGCTTGGTTAATCTCGTGGGGCTTGTGGCCCACGATGTCTTCGCCGTTAAAGGTCACGGTGCCATTGTCTGGGATCAGTTTGCCGATAATGGCGTTCAACAGGGTCGACTTGCCGGCCCCGTTCGGGCCGATGATCGCGTGAACGGTGCCCTCACGCACGGACAGGTTCACGTCGTCCAGTGCTTTTAGGCCGCCAAAGGTTTTGTTGACCCCAGAAATTTCTAATAAAGACATGCTTGCTCCTCAGTCCTGTTGGGGTTTCTTGGCAAAACGGTTTTTGATGCGATCGATGCCTTCCATGATGCCACCGGGCAGGAAGATCACGACCAGCATAAACATCAGACCCAGGGTCAGGTGCCAGCCTTTACCGACGAACAGGGCGCTGACGCCGACAAAGATGTCGATCAGGCCATCGGGTAGGAAGCTGTAGAAGTCTGCCAAGACACTGGTGTTGATGGCCGAGAAAATGTTCTCGAAGTACTTGATCACCGCGGCCCCAAGAACCGGACCAATCAATGTGCCAACACCGCCTAGGATGGTCATCAAGACCACTTCACCTGAGGCTGTCCATTGCATGCGCTCGGCGCCCGCTAATGGGTCAACCGCGGCCATCAGGCTGCCGGCCAATCCTGCATACATGCCAGAGATGACAAAGGCACTCAGCGCATACGGACGAGTGTTCAGGCCGGTGTAGGTCATCCGCTGCTGGTTGGTCTTGATGCCGCGTAGCATCGAGCCAAATGACGAGCGGGTGATTCGCACCGAGATGTAAAAGCCCAGGATCAAGACGGCGGCGCACACGTAGAAGCCAAACAGGCCATCCCACGCGCTCATTTCCATGCCAAAGAAGTTCGTGGCCGGAATGCCCTCTCCTTGGACCTGAGCGGCGTCCCACGCTCGGGGATCGTCAAGCGACAACTGCAAGCCGGTCTCACCGTTGGTGATCGGGGTCAATACCGAGTAGGCCAGGTTGTAGCTCATCTGGGCCAATGCCAATGTCAGGATCGAGAAGTAAATTCCCGTTCTGCGCAGGCAGATAAAGCCGATGACCAAGGCAAACACGCCAGACACCAGCACGCCAAACAAGATGGCCGGCACAATGTTCATGGTGTACAGCTTGAAGACCCACACCGTGGCATAAGAGCCAACACCGATGAAGGCCGCGTGTCCAAAGGACAGATAGCCGGTTTGACCGAACAGAATGTTAAATCCGACGGCAAACAAGCCGAAGATCACAAACTTTTGCATTAGGTCGGGATAGGCCGCACCAAAGGGCTGCAGCCAGACGGGCATGCTCAACACCACAGCGGCGAAGATCAGCACCATTAGATTGTCTTTTTTCTTTGTAGCAACGGTGTTCATGTTAGTCCTCCATCACGCCTTTGCGACCCAAGAGTCCACGTGGACGAACCAGCAGGACGACCATGGCGATCAGGTAAATAATGATTTGGTCAATACCCGGCAAAACACTCTTCACTTCGTTCATCGAAGCGAAAGATTGCAGGATGCCCAGCAGGAAGCCGGCCAAGACGGCGCCGGGCAACGAGCCCATGCCCCCGACTACTACGACCACAAATGACAGCACCAAGAAGTCCATGCCGATGTGGTAATCCGGCGGCAGGATAGGCGTGTACATCAGGCCGGCGAGGCCCGAGACCACAGCCGCCAAGCCGAACACGATGCTGAAGCGTTTGGTGATGTTAATGCCCAGTAGCTGAACGGTTTCCCGATCTGCCATGCCGGCGCGGACCACCATGCCAAAGGTGGTGAACTGCAAGAATGCGAACACCATCCCGATGATGCTCATCGAGAAGAAGAAATAGACCAAGCGCCAGATCGGGTAAACGATGTTGTCACCCAGTCCAAACAGGGCACCGACGTTGGCAGTACCAGAAAACATCTCGGGCACGGCTTGGGGGTGCGGGTTGGCGCCAAAGCTAGCCTTGACGATCTCTTGCAAGACGATGGCCAGGCCAAAGGTGACCAAAATCTGGTCCGCGTGCGGGCGGCGATAGAAGTGGCGAATCAAGCCGCGCTCCATGGCCAGGCCGATAAACAGCATGACCGGGATGGCCAGCAGTATCGAGAGTGGCACGGACCAGGAAATCAGCGTGGTTCCGGTTTCACCCAGCCATAGCTCTAGGTAGGGCACCTCTTTGAACGCCTCGAAAAAGGTGACGGATTCGTCTTTCACCTTGACCGACGCCGTCATCATTTTGTTCAGGGATACTGCACAAAACGCGCCCAGCATAAATAGCGCACCGTGCGCGAAGTTAACCACGCCCAATGTGCCGAAAATCAGTGTCAGACCCAGGGCGATCAGCGCATACGCACCGCCTTTATCTAGGCCATTCAAAATCTGTAGGAGTATCGCGTCCACGACAGCCTCGCTATGGAAAAATGGAATTCAATGAAGAGTGCCGGGGGGCACGGCCCCCCGGTGCTCGGAGTTAGACCTTGTAAGGTCCCAACTCGCCTGGGTACAAGTCAGCTGAGTACTCGACCTTGGCACGCGGCACGACGTCCTGAACTTCCAGGAGATCGAACTGGCTAGAGGGGTTCTGGTTGCCGCGAACAACCAAAACGTCTTTGAAGCACTGGTGGTCTTCACCGCGGTACAGCGTTTCGCCGTTACCCATGCCGTCGAAGGTGTGATCTTCGAGTGCGCGGATGACCTGCTCAGGGTTAAAGGTGCCAGCACGCTCACATGCGTCTGCATACAGCAACGTCTGAACGTAGCAGGTGTGTGCAGCCTGTGAGGGCGGGAAGCCATATTCCTGACCAAACGCTTTAACGAATGCTTTAGAACCTTCGTCCTGTAGCTTCCAGTTCCAGGCGGTTGAGCCCAGGATGCCTTTGATGTTCTCGCCTGCGCCCTGCGCCATTAGGCGTGAGAACAAGGGAACTACGATTTGGAAGTCTTTGCCGTTTACTTGCTTGTCACGCAGGCCAAACTGAATGGCTTGAGTCAGCGAGTTAACCATGTCCTTGCCGTAGTGGTTCAGAACCAACACGTCTGCACCTGAGTTCAGGATGGGCGTGATGTACTGCGAGAAGTCACCGGCGCCAACGGGCGTCTTAACCGCGTTGACGGTCTGCCAGCCAGAACCGGCAGTCGCTTCGGTGATTGACTGCTCTTGTGACCAACCCCAAGTGTAGTCAGCGGTCAGGTGATAAACCTGACGGTCACGGCCGTATTCTGCTTCCAGTACGGGTGCCAAAGCAGCGCCGGACATGTGAGCGTTAAAGAAGTGACGGAAACCATAACGACGACGGTCTTTACCGGTGGTGTCGTTTGAGTGCGTCAGGCCGGCCATGAACACGGTGCCCATTTCCTGAGCCAGTGACTGTACGGCGATCGCAACACCCGAGCTTGATCCGCCCGAGAACATGATCACACCGTCTTTTTCGATCATACGCTTGGCCGATGCACGGGCTGCGTCTGACTTAGTTTGGGTGTCACCGGTTACGTATTCGACTTTCTTGCCCAGGATGCCGTTACCTTTCAGGTTCATCGGCTGCATGGTTTGCATCATACCGCCGTCGCCTTCACCGTTTAGGTGTTTAACAGCAAGACGGAATGCGCGCAGTTCGTCGGCGCCTTCGTCGGCGTACGGACCACTTTGCGGAACGTTAAATCCAAGCGTGACGGTTTTGCTGCTGCCCGGATCGTTACGGAATGCACCTGCGGCGGTTGCGTGCGGAACAAAAATGCTCGGCGCTGCGATGCCTGCGGCGGTTGCTGCGGCACTGCCTTTCACAAACGAACGGCGTGACACATCTGACGTTTTCTTCGTCATAGTTTCCTCCAATAAATCTTGTTTTTATGAGCCCCAGGCAGAGGTGTCCAAGGCTTTGCGTTTTGCGTGCCATTACCGGCACGACCACTGCACCCTATGAGGCGTGGCGGGTGGTCTCAATTAGACCAAGGGAAGGGGAATACTAAGGTGGTAGAGTGTTATTGCACTGCACCAAATATTAAGGTGCGGCGCCCTGTGCTAAGGCTGTAAATCGTCAGAGCCGATTTGACGGTCGATCTCGTCGTCGACGTCGTCCAGTTCCCGGTCGGGTTTGTGGGCGATCTTGCCCAGGAACAAACCGACCTCGAACAACAGATACATCGGCAGTGCCAAGATGGTCTGACTAATCACATCCGGCGGGGTGACCAGCATCCCTAGGACAAAGCAGGTCAAGAACACGTATGGCCGCTTACCTGACAGTGACGCCGGCTCGACCACGTTCATGCGAATCAGCAAGAAAATCGCCACCGGTATCTCGAAGGCCAGGCCGAACACGAAGAACAGCCGCATAACAAAGCTTAGATAGGCGTTAATGTCGGTCATGACCTCGACGCCATCTGGGCTGATGCTG
>CALKMT010000125.1 GCA_938091715.1 uncultured Litorivicinus sp. | reverse complement strand
TCTGCAACAGGCCATCAGTCAGGGCAAGCCCCAGGGCGTGGCGATCAATATTGATGGGGCTACAGCCGCTCTGTATGGCGCGATTGGCGTGCCCGCCGAGTTGGCCCGGGGTTTGTTTTGTATCAGTCGCTCGGTAGGGATCCTGGCCCATGCCTGGGAGCAGCGCCAGCAAGGGGGGCGCAACAAAGGCCCAACGCCACCCCATTACCGTTGGACGTACACGGGCCCTTAATCGATCGGATTGACCACCGTATCCCAGGTGGCCAGAAACTGACGGCGTTTGGCCGGATCCAGGTACAGAATCAGGGCCGGCGTCAGGCGAATGGATTTGCGCGGTGCGCCAACTTGTCGATACAGCTGATTCAATCGCGACCCGGCGGGCAACAGTGCTTGACCGGCGTCTGAGCGCACGAATTCAATAAACTCTTTGGCTCCGCTGGGGTTGCCCGACCACCTGGGAATCCAAGCCGTACGGGGCATCACCAACTGATAGTCACCAAATACCTTGATGGCCAGTTTGGGATTGGCCTGAACCCTGGCCTGGGCGTACGAGCCCAGCACGTTATACGCCAGGTCGACGGCGCCGGATTCCACCGAGTCAATCATCTGTGCCGAGCAGCAGCGTAGTGACCAGCCGCCCGAAGACCCGATCGCATCCAGCATCGGCCAGTAGGCCGAGGACTGCTCGACGTCCTGGGTGGCCAACAAATAACCCACGCCGCTTTGACGCGGATCGTACATAACCCCCGTTGCGCGGGTGGTCGACTGTCGGTCGGTTAACAATTCCGTCAGGTGTTTGCGACTTTTGACCTGGTCAATCCAGGGTGCGCGTTCGGTGTGGTACACGGCAACGATGGGCTCGACTGCCAGGGGGAATAGGCGCGCGCGCCAGGCATCCGGCGCGTTGTCATGAGCCAGTCCCTGGCCACCATTGACTGAGCGCAGTTGCAGGGCAACGGCGGAAGAAAAAACCAGGTCGGCATCCGGCCGCTGAGCGCCAGACACGTGTCGATCGATGGCCGTGCTGCTGGCCAGCCAGTAGCGCAGTTGATACTCGGGATGTTGCGCGGAAAACGCTTCCAGCAATGGTTTGAACACCGGCAGATCAAAGGTGCCGTACACCGTCAACGGTGTCTTGCCGGAACCGCCACTCCACTCGGCTTCGATCCAGTCGCTGGCCATGGCCGAGGACGCCATCAGGCCTATTGCGGTAAGTACAGCGTGCAGCATGTGCGACCCTCGCGATGTGAATGGGTAAAAGAACCGCCGTGTGCCTCGGCTACGCCTCGGACCAGCTCCAGGCCAAGGCCGGTTCCCGGGGGCAAATCGGCGGCAAAGCCGGGTCCTTGGTCGATGACTGAAATTTCCAGCCCGCCCGGTTGGGTGGCGGCATGCAGTTGAATATCGCCCAAATTGGGGCTCGCTTTTAGGGCGTTGTCCAGCAAACACACCAGCGCCTCGCGCAGGGTGACCGCATCGAACACACAATTTTTCGGCTCGCTGATGACCGTGATGGCGACATCTTTCTCCTCGGCCAAGGGCTCAAACCCGGCGGCCACGCTGTCCAACAGGGGCGCGATGGGTTGGCGTTTTCGGTGCTGCAGTCCCTCGCGATAGCGAAGGGCCGCGCGGGTCAACAATTGCTCGGCCAGGCGACTGGTTTGTCGGGCATGGATGGCCAGCTGAGCAATCTCAGACTTGACCGGTGCTGGGGCCTCTTGGGCCAGCAAATCGGCCTCTGCCGCCAGCGACGCGATCGGGGTTTTGATTTGGTGGGTGGCCTCGGCGATAAACGCCCGGGAGCGATCCAACAACTGTCGATGCTTTTCCAACGACCGATTCAGGGTGTTGACCAGGCCGGTGACCTCGGCCGGGGCGTCGAATTCCAAAGAGGAGAAGTCGTCGTCTTGCCGCTCGGACAGGGCGCGCTCAATGTGCCGTAAGGGTCGCAGGCCCGATTGCAGTGCAGCGAACACCAGGGCCGCGACCAGACAAAAAATGCCGACTAGGCCAAATGCTGCGCGGGACGCGATGCTGGTCACGGTTTTGTTGAGCTCATCCTGGGTTTGCGCGATCAGGACTTTGACCGGCGGACGGTCGTTGCGTATGCGTTTCTCGATCTGAAATACCCGTACCTCAACGTCCCGATACACCAGGGTCTCGGAATTGGACTCCAGAACCGGCAGATCCGCATACCCGGCCAACGTTTCCGAGGCGGGACCGACGACCCGGTAAAACAAGGCCTCTGGGCCCTGATACGCCAGTACTTCAAATGCCGGGTACGGCAGGGTGAAATCGACCCGTCCGTCACTCATGACCAGGCTGTCAGCAACGACCTGGGCCACCGCGGACAGGCTTTGATCCTGGGCTTGTTGCAGCGACGAAAAGGCCACCTGACGGGTGGCAATAAAGGTCATGACCACGGTCAATACCAGCAGGGTCATCAGGCGAGTAATCAGCTGACGACGAATCGAAGGCAGCTTAGTCGACATAGTCATAGCGGTAGCCCACTCCACGCACGGCCTTGATGCTGGCCCCATAAGGCTTCAATTTCTGGCGCAGTCGCGCAATGTGCACTTCTAGCGCGTTGTCGGTCACCGCTTGCTCAGCCGAGTACAAACGGTCAATCAATTGCGCCTTGGTGCATTGATGGTTGGCGGCCTGGGCCAAAGCCGACAGCAGTTGCGCTTCTTTGAGGCGCAGCGGGACCTGTTCACCCTGATGCCAAAAGGTCACCTGAGCGGCGTCATACTCAAAGGGCGGCAAGCGATCCAGTCCGACCGGTTTTTTCAGCCGGCGGCGCTGAATCGAGCGCACTCGGGCGTCCAGTTCGGGGAACTCAAAGGGCTTGGTCATGTAATCATCCGCGCCAAGGTCCAACAGGTGGACCTTGTCACTGACTTGGCTGCGGGCGGTCAGCACCAGGACACCCACTTCCGCGTCCGGCTGTCGCGCCACGCGCAGAAAATCCAGGCCGCTGCCGTCAGGTAGGTTGATGTCCAGAACCACCAGGTCAAACGAGTCGCTTTTGAGACGCCAGATTTGACGTGCGCTGCTTAAGTCCTTGGCGCTGTCGACCACGTGGCCTGCGTTTTGAAAGTGTTTCGTCAAACTGCCGCGCAGGCTGTCGCCGTCCTCGACGATTAATATGTTCATGTCAGGTTGTTGTCAGCCTTTTTGTGTTGTTATGCGCTGGGGCGTACAGCTCTGTATAACAAAAATTAAGGAGTAACTGCATGACTTCCGTATTTAAAAAAGGACTGGGCGTAATCGGCACCTCGATCGCCATTTCCTTGTCTGGCGCGGCTATGGCTGACGTCGACAGCATTCACTTTTTGATCCCCGGTGGCGCCGGTGGTGGCTGGGATGGCACCGCACGCGGCACGGGTGAAGCACTCACCAAAGCCGGTTTGGTTGGCAAAGCCAGCTTTGAAAACATGTCCGGCGGCGGCGGCGGTAAAGCCATCGCGTACATGATCGAAAACGCTGAAAGCAACGAAGGCACCCTGATGGTGAACTCGACGCCGATCGTGATTCGTTCATTGACCGGTGTTTTCCCTCAGTCGTTTCGCGACCTGACGCCGATCGCAGGCACCATTGGTGACTATGCGGCTCTCGTAGTCAGTGCCGACAGCGACATCAACAGCTTCCAGGATCTGGTTGATATCTATAACAACGACCCTTCTGAGCTTGCGATTGCGGGTGGTTCGGTGGCCGGTGGTATGGACCACTTGGTTGCGGCCATGGCCATGAAATCAGCGGGTGCCGATCCGTTGAACGTGAACTATCTGCCCTTTGACGCAGGTGGAGAGGCGATGGCGTCTTTGCTGTCAGGCGAGGCGGATGCCCTATCAACCGGTTTGTCCGAGGCGGTTGCCCTGGCCGAGCAAGGTGAAGTGCGGATTCTGGTCCACACCGGTGGCGAGCGCGTCGACGTGGTCCCCAATGTCCCGACCCTGCAAGAGCAAGGTTTTGATGCGACCTTTGTCAACTGGCGTGGTTTCTTTGGCGCGCCGGGTCTGTCCGAGGCCAAGCAAGCCGAATACGTCAAAGCCCTGGGTGATATGTACGCAACCGATGCATGGGAAGAAGTTCGTGCCCGTAATGGTTGGGTCAACATCTACAACCCCGGTGCTGCCTTCACGTCATTCCTGGAAGCTCAGGAAGCCGAAATCGGTGGCTTGATGAAAGAGCTAGGGTTCATATAAGTCATGAGCCTGAACATCGACCGAATTGTCGCCCTTGCAATTCTGGC